>NZ_JANXMI010000048.1 GCF_025354735.1 Rugamonas sp. | reverse complement strand
CAACCGCATCAGCCTGCCTGAGGCCGATCCGACCTGATGCCCTAACGTACCGTGGCTTGCGCGCATCGCCTGCCACAGCCGAGCACACCATGGGCGCGGCCGTACCAGGCGTCGGACTGATCCGGATGCGAAGTTCAAAATAAAAGAAAGCAGAAGGAAATAGAAGAAAATAGAAGGCAGAATAGAAGGTTTTCCACATGGGCGCGCAGGGCCCCACCCACCACCCCGGGCGGCTATGCCGAGCCCGTTTCCCTCTGAGCCCTGAATTGCCTGAAAAAAACCGCCCGGCTTTTACGCCGGGCGGTTTTTCATCTGACGCGGACGCGCCGCAAGCTTAAGGCCCCAAGCTTAAGCCTGGCGACGGCGACGCGCCATGAAGCCGACCAGGCCCAGGCCGCCCAACAGCATGGCGTAGGTTTCCGGTTCCGGCACGGCGGCCGTCACGGCCACACTGTCGACGATGCCGTCGGTGTTGTTGCTGTTGATGCTGGTGTCCTTGAAGAACAGCGTCGTATTGGCGCCGAGCGCGGTGAACGTGAACGTATAAGGGCTGACCAGATGCGTCTGGTCCGTCGTACCGATGGCGCCGACGGTGCCGCCGGCCAGCGAGATGCCGCCGGACATATACGAGGCACCGTTTTCTACGCCGACCAGCAAGGTCTGCGGATTGGCGGCGGCGATGGCGCCGTACTGGAAGGTGACGGTATAAGTCTGGTTGAGAACCGTGCTCAGCGTTTGCGACAGGGTGCCGCCGGCTTCCTGGCCGCCGCCGAAGAAGGCGGCGTTGGGACCGTAGGGATAGGTGCTGCCGTCGACGCCGCAGCATCCGGCATAGGCCGACAGCGGTCCGATGGAAACCGCGCCGTCGGTGATGGTCCAGCCGGTGTTGCCGCCGTCAAAACTACCATTGGTGACCAGATCGGCCGCGCTTGCCGCCGAGATCAATCCCAGGCCCATCAGGCCGGCGAGTAAGAGTTTTTTCATTGGTGGATCCTAAACGTTATTGGTATTAGTTTAATTGCAAAAAGTATTTCTCATTTTACATCAGCCCGCCGATTGGACGGGCATATTTTGATATCAGGGAACTATTTGTTTCCTGTGGCAATCAAAACAGGGGCTGCGCGGCCGCGGTCGGCGCGCGCGTCAGGAATGGCGTTTGCCGGTGGCGCCCGAGCGCCGGGGCGCCCTCGTTTCACCGTGCTCCGCGCGCTGCTTGTTGACGATGCGGGCCGCCACTTCCTTCTCGCGTCCGCGATAACGCCCTTCGTCCTTGAATTGATGTTCGAGCTGCTGATATTCGTGCTCGCGCCGGGGGCTGGCACCTTTGGGCATGGCGGTCTCCTCGTCTGGCTATCGGTGCAATAATTCTAGGCACTTGCACGGCCGGGCGGCGCACGGCACAGCCGACGCCGCCGCGATGAAATTGCAATGCCGCCGCCGGCACGAGTTGGTTCTCCGTGGTAATTCGTGCAATACTCATTACAGCCCATCACACGACACGCCATGGCCGTTACCGACTTTCTGCCGCGCAGCCTGAAATTCCGCATGACGGCGGTGGTGGTGGTGCTCGTGCTGGCGGCCACGGCGGTGGTCGTCTCGGTCGCGCTGCGCCAGGCCGAGCGCGACATGAAGGCCATCATCGGCGGCCAGCAATACGCGCTGCTGGCGGCCGCCGCCGGCCGCATCGACGACCAGATCGACGCCCGGCGCACGCTGCTGGCCGCGCTGGCCGACACCATGCCGGCCGCCGTGCGCGACGACCAGCGCCTGATGGCCGCCTTCATCGCCAGCCAGCCGACCGCGCGCGCCCAGTTCTTCAACATCGTCAGTTACGACAGCGCCGGCAAGGCGCTCTACAGCGCGCGCGACGGCACCCTGTCGACCGTGGTGTCGATGGCCGGCAAGCCGTATTTCGACCAGACGCTGGCGCTCAAGCGCGGCATGGTGTCGCCGCCGTTCAAGAGCCGTTTGTCGGGCCAGCCCATCGTGTTGCTGACCGAGCCGGTGTTCGACCAGCAGGGCCGGGTCGCGCTGGTCATCAGCGGCAGCATCGACCTGGCCAACTCGCATTTCTTCGACCACCTCAACGAAAGGCCCCAGGGCCGCGGCGGCTACGTCTTCATCATGACGCCCGAGGGCATGCTGCTGCACCATCCCGACCGCGGCCGCCTGTTGCAGCAGGCCGGCGACGGCGCCAGCGACGCCATCGGCCTGGCCCTCAACGGTTACGAGGGCTGGACCGAGGCCCGCGACCGCGAGGGCAGCGCCGGCATCTACGCCTATGCGCGCCTGAAAACCACGGGCTGGATCATCGGCGCGCGCTTTCCCACCGCCGAGGCTTTCGCGCCCATGGAGCTGATGCGGCGCCAGACCGTGCTGGCGGCCGTGTTCGCCGTCGGCGCCGGCGCCGCCGCCAGGCTGGCCATCCTGGCGCTGTTGCGCCCGCTCGGCTCGCTGCGCCGCCACATCGCCGCCATCCGCAGCGGCCGCGCCGGCATAGACGTGTTGCAGGGTCCGCGCCAGCGGCGCGACGAGATCGGCGAACTGAGCGCCGCCTTCCACGAACTGATGGCCGAGCGCGAAGCGGCCCAGGCCCGCACCCGCGACAGCGAATCGCTGATCCGCACCATCCTCGACCGCGCGCCCGACGCCTTCATCAGCTGCGACCAGGGCGGCATCATCACCGAATGGAACGCGCAGGCCGAGCACACTTTCGGCTGGCGCCGCGACGAGGCCGTCGGCCAGGACGTGGCCCGGCTCATCATCCCGCCCGACAAGCGCAGCGGCCACTGGGCCGGCATGGCGCGCTTCGCCGCCTTCGGCAAGGGCGCCATGCTGAACCAGCGCGTCACGCTCAAGGCCTGCCACCGCGACGGCCACCTGGTGCCGGTCGAACTGTCGCTCGGCGCGCTCAGCCACGGCGGCGTGCAATTCGTCACCGCCTTCCTGCACGACATCAGCAAGCGCCTGGCCCACGAGGAACAGATCGCCGCCGGCGAAAAACGCGCCCGCATGATCGCCGACAACATGCCGGCCCTGATCGCCTATATCGACCGCGACCTGCGCTACCGCTTCACCAACGCCCACTTCCGCGACCTGATGGCGGTCGACCCGAAAAGCGTGCTCGGCAAAACCATCCCCGAGGTCTTCGGCCACGATTTTTATCTGAGGCTGAAAGACCACCTCGACGCCGTGCTGCGCGGCGAACGGGTGCAGTACGAGCGCGAGGGCCGCGAAACGGGCCGGCCGCTGCAACTGATGGCGCACATGATTCCCGACTTCGACGCCGACGGCGGCGTGGCCGGCTTCTACCTGATGACGCTCGACATCAGCGCCCGCAAGAACGCCGAGCTGACGCAGGCGGCCAGCGAACAGCGGCTCAAATTGATCACCGACCACCTGCCGGTGCTGATCAGCTATCTCGACCAGGAGCGCCGCTACCAGTTCATCAACGCCACCTTCGAGCAGTGGTTCGGGCGCGACCCGCGCGGCCTGATCGGCCGCCACGTGGCCGACGGCCTCTCGCCCGAGCAATACCGCGTCGCCGCGCCGCAGCTGGACCAGGCCTATGGCGGGCGCGTCGTCACCTATGAAGTCAAGTCCGAGGCGCGCGGCCGCAGCCGCACGCTGGAAACGACGCTGGTGCCGGAGGTGCGCGCGGACGGCCGCACCGTCGGCGTCTATTCGCTGACGCACGACACCACGCGCATGAAGGATATCGAGGAGCGGCTGACCCAGCTGGCCCGCATCGACGCGCTGACCGGCATCGCCAACCGCCGCATGTTCGAGGAAACCCTGCACCTGGCGATCGGCCGCGCCCAGCGCAGCGGCCAGGCGATGGCGCTGGCCTACCTCGACATCGACCACTTCAAGGTCATCAACGACACCCTGGGCCACGGTGCCGGCGACGACGTGCTCAAGGAATTCGCCGCGCGCCTGGTCGGCAACGTGCGCGCCACCGACACCGTGGCGCGGCTGGCCGGCGACGAGTTCGTCATCATCTTCGAGCAGCTGCACCATCCGGACGAGGCGGCCCACCTGGCCGGCAAGATCATCGCCGCCGTGCGGGTCGACTTTGTCATCCTCGGCAAGCCGCTGCGCATCACCACCAGCGTCGGCGTGGCGCTGCTCAGCGGCGCGGCCGAGACGCCGGCCGAGCTGGTGGCGCGCGCCGACACGGCGCTGTACGTGGCCAAGCGCAACGGCCGCGACCGCCACGCGCTGGCGTGACGGCGGGATCGGCCGTCCTCAGCCGACCTCGCCGACTTCAGCCGACCTCAGCCACACCAGCCGTCCTCAGCCGTCCTCAGCCGCCCTCCACGGCGCCATAACCGCCGCCGCCCGGCGTCTCGATCACGAACACGTCGCCGGCCCGCATTTCGACCTTGGCGATGTGGGCCAGCCGCTCGACGCCGCCGTCCGCGCGCAGCACCGCGTTGACGCCGACCGCGCCCGGCGCGCCGCCGGCCATGCCGAAGGGCGCGTGGACGCGGTTGTTCGATAAAATCGCCGCCGTCATCGGTTCCAGGAAACGCACCTTGCGCACGCCGCCATCGCCGCCGCGCCAGCGCCCCGCCCCGCCCGAGCCGGCGCGGATTTCGTAGCTGTCCAGGCGCACGGGAAAACGAAACTCCAGTATCTCCGGGTCGGTCAGGCGCGAGTTGGTCATATTGGTCTGCACCACGCTGGTCCCGTCGAAGCCCGGCCCGGCGCCGGAGCCGCCGCTGATGGTCTCGTAATACTGGTGGCGCGCGTCGCCGAAGGTGAAGTTGTTCATGGTGCCCTGCGCGGCCGCCATCACACCCAGCGCGCCGTACAGCGCATTGGTGATGCAGGTCGAGGTTTCCACGTTGCCCGACACGACGGAGGCCGGATAGCGCGGATTGAGCATGGACCCCGGCGGAATGATGACCGTCAGCGGCTTGAGGCAGCCGGCGTTGAGCGGGATGTCGTCGTCGACCAGGGTGCGGAACACGTACAGCACGGCCGCCATGCAGACCGCCGACGGCGCGTTGAAATTATTGTCCAGCTGCGCCGAGGTGCCGGTGAAATCGATCTCCGCGCTGCGGCTGTGCCGGTCGACCCGCAGCGCCACCTGGATCTGCGCGCCGTTATCGAGCGGCAGCGTGAAGCTGCCGTCGCGCAGGGCGCTGATGACGCGCCGCACCGCCTCCTCGGCGTTGTCCTGCACGTGGCCCATGTAGGCCTGCACCACGTCGAGGCCGAAGTGCGCCACCATCTTGCGCAACTCGTCGACGCCCTTTTGATTGGCCGCCACCTGGGCCCGCAGGTCGGCCATGTTCTGGTCCGGATTGCGGGCCGGCCAGCGCGCGCCGGTCAGCAGGGCGCGCGCCTCGGCGTCGCGCAGCAGGCCGCCGGCGGCGCCGTCGACCAGCTTGAAATTATCGATCAGCACCCCCTCCTCCTCGATGCTGCGCGAGTCCGGCGGCATCGAGCCGGGCGTGGTGCCGCCGATGTCGGCGTGGTGGCCGCGCGAGCCGACGTAGAACAGGATGGCGGCGCCGGCGTCGTCGAACACGGGCGAGATCACCGTCACGTCGGGCAGGTGGGTGCCGCCGTGGTAGGGGTCGTTGAGCATGTAGACGTCGCCGGGCGCCATGCGGCCGGCGTTGGCCTGCATGACGGTCTTGATGCTCTCGCCCATGGAGCCCAGATGCACCGGCATGTGCGGCGCGTTGGCGATCAGGTTGCCGGCCGCGTCGAACAGGGCGCAGCTGAAGTCGAGCCGCTCCTTGATGTTGACCGAGTAGGCCGTGTTTTGCAGCCGCAGCCCCATTTGCTCGGCGATCGACATGAACAGATTGTTGAAAATCTCCAGCATCACCGGGTCGGCCGTGGTGCCGATGGCGCGCCGCGACGGCAGCGCTTCGACGCGCCGCATCACGATGTGGTCGTGCGGCGTGACCTCAGCCTGCCAGCCCGGTTCGACGATGGTGGTGGCGTTGGCCTCGGCGATGACGGCCGGGCCCTTGATGATGTCGCCGATGCGGGTGGCGTCGCGCCGGTACAGCGGCGTGTTGCGCCACTTGCCGGCGCAGTACATGGGCGCGGCCGCGTCGGGCATCAGCGCGCGCATGCGGCGCGGCGCCGGCTCGACGAATTCGGCCGGCGCGTCGGACTTGCCGACCGCCTCCACCGACACCGCCTCGACGATCAGCGCCTTGGCCGGCATGAGGAAGGAGAAGCGCCGCTTGTAGGCCGCTTCAAAGCCGGCCCGCATCTCGGCCACGGCGCCGAACGGCACGATCAGCGCCGAGTCGGTGCCCTCGTAGCGCAGGTGCACGCGGCGGATCAGCGTGATGCGCGCGTCGGCCACGCCCTGGTGCTGCAGGTCGGCCTGGGCCTGGCGGCCCAGCGCGTGCAGGCGGGCGTCGAGATCCGGTAAGCCGTCTTCGTCCAGGCGCGCCTCGACGGCGCACTCGCGCATCGCCGTCTGGTCGGCCAGTCCCATGCCGTAGGCCGACATGACGCCGGCCAGCGCGTGCACGAACACCGTCGTCATGCCCAGCGCGTCGGCCACCAGGCAGGCGTGCTGGCCGCCGGCGCCGCCGAAACTGGTGAGCGTGTATTCGGTCACGTCGTGGCCGCGCTGCACCGAGATTTGCTTGATGGCGTTGGCCATGTTGCCGACGGCGATGTCGAGATAGCCCTCGGCCACCGCCTCGGCGCTGGTGGCCTTGCCGGTGGCGGCGGCGATGGTGGCGGCCAGCGCGGCGAATTGCTCGCGCACGGTGTGCGCGTCGAGCGCCTGTTTGCCGTCGGCGCCGAACAGCTGCGGGAAATGGGCGGACTGGATTTTGCCGAGCATGACGTTGCAGTCGGTGACCGTCAGCGGGCCGCCGCGCCGGTAGCTGGCCGGCCCCGGGTTGGCGCCGGCGCTGTCCGGACCGACGCGATAGCGGCTGCCGTCGAAATGCAGCACCGAGCCGCCGCCGGCGGCCACGGTGTGGATGCTCATCATGGGCGCGCGCATGCGCACGCCGGCGACCTGGGTTTCGAACACGCGTTCGAACTCGCCGGAGAAATGCGAGACGTCGGTCGAGGTGCCGCCCATGTCGAAGCCGATGACCTTGTCGAAACCGGCCAGGCGGCTGGCGCGCACCATGCCGACGATGCCGCCGGCCGGCCCGCTCAGGATGCTGTCCTTGCCCTGGAAGGCGCGGGCGTCCGTCAGGCCGCCGTTCGACTGCATGAACTGCAGATTCACGCCCGGCATCTCGGCGGCCACCTGGTCGACATAACGGCGCAGTATCGGCGACAGGTAGGCGTCGACGACGGTGGTGTCGCCGCGCGCGACCAGCTTCATCATCGGGCTGACCTGGTGCGACACGGAGATTTGTTTGAAGCCGATTTCGCGCGCGATTTCGGCAACCAGGGTTTCGTGCGCGCTGTAGCGGTAGCCGTGCATGAAGACCACGGCCAGCGTGCGCAAGCCCTGGTCATAGGCCGCCTGCAGGCTGGCGCGGGCGCCGTCGCGGTCGAGCGGCAGCACGGTGGCGCCGTGGGCGTCCATGCGCTCATCGATTTCGATGACGTGGCTGTAGAGCAGTTCCGGCAGCACGATGTGGCGGTCGAACAAGCGCGGCCGGTTTTGGTACGCGATGCGCAGCGCGTCGCGGAAGCCGCGCGTGATCGCCAGCGCCGTCGGCTCGCCCTCGCGTTCGAGCAGCGCGTTGGTGGCGACGGTGGTGCCCATCTTGACCGCCTCGATGCGGGCCACCGGAATGGCGGCGTTGGCGGCCAAGCCCATCAGGTGGCGGATGCCGGCGATGGCGGCGTCGCGGTAGCGCTCTGGATGATCCGACAACAGCTTGTGGGTGCGCAGCCTGCCATCGGGCTGACGGGCCACGATGTCGGTGAACGTTCCGCCCCGGTCGATCCAGAATTGCCAATCCATGCCAACCTCGCTGAAAAAATGAAGCACTTATTGTAGTCCAGGAGCAGGCCCAGCGCGTCCTTCAATTGGCCATTTTATACCCGGCGACGCCCTGTTTTATTCGGTGCTAGAATCGTCCCACACTCGTGTTGCGCACTTGTGTTTGGTACTTGTTTAGCACTTGTTTGGCATCCCGACCGCAAACTTTATTTGGCATCCTTCGCCGCGCGCGGCGCGCGCCGGCGCAGAGCACGGCCGGCAGCGGCGCATCACTCGCGGCGCCGCCGCGCCACGGCATGCCGGCCCTTGCGCCCCGCTCCGGCCCCACCCGACCCGCCCCGACCATCATGAATCCTCTGTATACCGTAGACGAAATCCGCGCCATCGAACACGCCGCCGCCGCGCGCCTGCCGGCCGGCGCCCTGATGCAGCGCGCCGGCCAGGCCGGCGCCAACGCGGCGCTCGACCTGCTGCCCTATACGACGGCGCAGGCGAAGGTGCTGCTGCTGGCCGGTCCCGGCAACAACGGCGGCGACGCGCTGGAAACGGCCGCCCATCTGGCGCACGCCGGCGCCCAGGTGACGGTGCTGTACTTCGACGGCGGCGACGCGCCGTCGGCCGAACGCAGCGCCGCCCTGCAGCGGGCCCGCAACAGCGACGCGCGCTTCGACGCCATCGGCAACGACGCCATCGCCGCCGCCGACTGGACGCTGGTGGTCGACGGCCTGTTCGGCATCGGCTTGCGGCGGCCGCTGGCCGGCGCCATGGGCGCGCTGGTCGAGACCATCAACCGGCTGCGCTGCCCGGTGCTGGCGCTCGACGTGCCGAGCGGCCTCGATGCCGACACCGGCGCCATCGTCGGCCCGGACGGCGTGGCCGTGCGCGCCACCCACACCATCACCTTCATCGGCGACAAGCCGGGACTGCACACCTGCGAAGGGCGCGACCATGCGGGCCTGGTCGACGTCTCGCGGCTCGAGCTGGACGCGGCCCTGTTGCCGGCCACGCGCCTGCATCTGAACGACGCCCCGTTCTTCGCCCGCCACCTGCGCGGGCGCCGCCACAACAGCAACAAGGGCAGCTACGGCAACGTGGCCGTGATCGGCGGCGCGCACGGCATGAGCGGCGCGCCGATACTGGCGGCGCGCTCCGCGCTGACCAGCGGCGCGGGCCGCGTCTTCGTCGCGTTCGCGCAAGAGGCGCCGGCCTACGATCCCACCCATCCGGAACTGATGTGCAGGCTGGCGGCCGATTTCGACCTGGAGTCGGCCACGCTGGTGGTCGGGCCGGGGCTGGGCAACGCGCGCGCGGCCCAGGAGTTGCTGCTGCGCGCCATCAGCAGCGGCAGCGCGCTGGTGGCCGACGCCGACGCGCTCAATATGATCGCGGCCGATCCCGCCTTGCAACAGGCGCTGGCCGCACGCGCCGGCGGCAGCATGCTGACGCCGCACCCGCTGGAGGCGGCCCGTCTGCTGGGCGTGACGGCGGCGGCGGTGCAGGCCGACCGCGTCAAGGCGGCGCGCGAACTGGCCAGGCGCTTCAACGCCACGGTGCTGGTGAAGGGTTCGGGCACGGTGATCGCGCGGGCCAGCGGCGACGCGGTCATCAACACCACCGGCAACGCGGCGCTGGCGACGGCCGGCACCGGCGATGTGCTGGCCGGCTTGTGCGGCAGCCTGCTGGCGCAGGGCTGGCCGCAGTGGGAAGCGGCGCTGGGCGCGGTGTGGCTGCACGGGATGGCGGCCGATGTGCTGGTGACCGAGGGCACGGGGCCGATCGGCCTGACGGCCAGCGAACTGATACCGGCGATCCGCACTGCGCTGAACCGTATGGTGCAGTATCACGGCCACTGAAAGTCGGCGGTTTGCCGCTGCTCAGTCGCGCCGAACCCTAAACCAGCCGCCCGGCCGCGATCGTGATGGTGCGGCCGCAGCGCGCGGCGATCGAGCTGTCGTGCGTCACCAGCACCAAGGTCGAGCCGTGCTCGCGGTTCAACTCGAACATCAGCTGGATCACCGCTTCGCCGGTGGCCGCATCGAGGCTGCCGGTGGGCTCGTCGGCGAACAGCAGCGGCGGCTGCGTCACGAAGGCGCGCGCCAGCGCCACGCGCTGCTGCTCGCCGCCCGACAGATATTTCGGATAGTGCTTTAGCCGCGACGACAGTCCCACCCGCGCCAGCATCGCCTCGGCCTTTTCGCGCGGCTGCGCTTCGCCGCGCAGCTCCAGCGGCAGCATCACGTTTTCCACCGCCGTCAAATGGGTCAACAGCTGGAAGGACTGGAACACAAACCCCAGCTTGGCCATGCGCAGCTGGGCGCGGCCATCCTCATCGAGCGCGTAGATATCGGCGCCGTCGAGCACCACGCGGCCGCCGCTCGGCGTGTCCAGGCCGGCCAGTAAACCGAGCAGCGTGGACTTGCCG
The DNA here is from genome assembly GCF_025354735.1 of Rugamonas sp. Lineage (GTDB taxonomy): Bacteria > Pseudomonadota > Gammaproteobacteria > Burkholderiales > Burkholderiaceae_D > Rugamonas. The sequence continues at coordinate 77,304 of NZ_JANXMI010000048.1, read as the reverse complement.
GAACCGGAGGCGCCGACGATGGCGAGCGTCTCGGCCCTTTGCACTGTAAAATCCACGCTGTGCAGTATGGTCAGCTCGCCGCTGGCGTCGGCCACGCGCTTGCTGAGCCCCGCCACTTCGATGGCGGCCGGCAGCGCGCGGGCGGCGCCGTGGGCGCCCATGGCCGGGGACGTGGCCGGAGCTTCCGGAACGAATGGTATCGAAGACGCTTGAGGAAAATCGGGCATGCGGATCTTGTTAAGTAAGTTGAAGGCCAAGTTGAACAGCAAACCACATCGGTCCGTGCGCAATCTGCGGTCGGTGAATATTCGCGCCGTGCTGGCGGCCCTGCTGCTGGGCAGCTGCGCGCCCGCCTATTCTGCACCAAAAACCGTACTCGTGGTGGGCGACAGCCTGTCGGCCGAATATGGCCTGAGCCGCGGCGCCGGCTGGGTCGCGCTGATGGCGCCGCGCCTGAAGCGGGATCCCATCGACGCCGACGTCGTCAACGCCAGCGTCAGCGGCGAAACCACCAGCGGCGGGCGCACGCGCCTGCCGGCGCTGCTGGCCAAATATCATCCGGCGCTGGTGGTCATCGAACTGGGCGCCAACGACGGCCTGCGCGGCCTGCCGGTGGCCGCCGCCGAAAACAATCTGCGCGCCATGGCGGCCGCCGCGCAGCAGGACGGCGCCAAGGTGGTGCTGGTCGGAATGCGCATGCCGCCCAATTACGGCCGCGATTACGCCGACAAATTTTTCGCCATGTACGGCACGCTGAGCAAGCAGGCCAAGGTGGCGCTGGTGCCCTTCATGCTCGAAGGCGTGGCCGACAAGCCGCAGCTGCTCCAGGCCGACGGCCTGCATCCGCTGGCCGCGGCCCATCCAACCATCCTGGCCAATATCTGGCCGACCGTAGAAAAGACATTGAAGGCACGATGAAGTATCCCGCTATCCTCAGTTTTGAAGAAGTGCTGCCGCAGCTCGACAGCTACGACGCCATCATCGACGCGCGCAGCCCGTCCGAGTTCGCGCTCGACCACCTGCCCGGCGCCATCAACTGCCCGGTGCTCGACGACGCGCAGCGCATCGCCGTCGGCACCATGTACAAGCAGGTCAACGCCTTCGAAGCCAAGAAGGTCGGCGCCGTCATGGTGGCGAAAAATATCGCGGCCCACATCGAGAACCATTTCCTCGACCGGCCGCGCGACTGGAAGCCGCTGGTCTACTGCTGGCGCGGCGGCAACCGCAGCGGCGCCATGGCCCACATCCTGGCCAAGATAGGCTGGCCGGTGGTGCAGCTCGACGGCGGCTACAAGGCCTTCCGCAACCACGTCAACGCGGCGCTGGAAGTGGCGCCGGCGCTGTCGCTGCGGGTCGTCTGCGGCACCACCGGCAGCGGCAAGAGCCGGCTGCTGGAAGTGCTGGCGGCGCGCGGCGCGCAGGTGCTGGACCTGGAACAGCTGGCGGCGCACCGCGGCTCGGTGCTGGGCGAGCTGCCCAGCCATCCCCAGCCCTCGCAAAAGGCCTTCGAGAGCGCGATCTGGGACCGGCTGCGCAAGTTCGATCCGGCGCTGCCCGTGTTCGTCGAATCGGAAAGCAAAAAGGTCGGCCAGTTGCGCGTGCCGGCGGCGCTGATGCAGACCATGCGCGCCTCGCCGTGCATTTCGCTGACGCTGTCGCGCGCCAACCGGGTGCGCCTGCTGATGGAGGATTACGCCCACTTCACCGTCGACCCGGCGTCGCTGAACGCGCAACTCGATTGCCTCGTGACGCTGCACGGCCGCGAAAAAATCACGCGCTGGCACGCGCTGGCCAATGAGGGCCAGATGGAAACGCTGGTCGGCGAACTGCTGGCCGACCATTACGATCCGGCCTATCTGCGTTCGATAGACCGCAACTTCACCAGCTACGCGCAGGCCGAGGTGCTGGAGCTCGACGATATTTCGCCGGCGGCGTTCGTGGCCGCCGCGCGCCATCTGCACGCCGACCTGTAGGGCATTCACCACGCCCGGCCGTAAACGCAAAAAAGCCGCGCAAGCGGCTTTTTTGCTGGGCAACTCAGATTACTGCGGTTCCGGCGCGCTCTCCGCCGTGCCGGTCAGGGAGGCGACAGGCTTGATGACTTTGACCTTGGACTTCAGCTTGAGCACTTCGACATAGTCGAACAATTCCTGCTGACCGAGCGCGCGCGCGATATTCTCGGCATCGGACTGGCGGGCGGCGACATCGGGCTGGGCCGGCTGGCCGACCTTGCCGATGCGGTAGATGCCATAACCCTGGCCCGGAATATCGACACCGACGTAGGCCGGCAGCTTGGCCGTGTCGGCCTTGAGCACCTGCTGCGCCGCCAGGCCGTTCAAACCCTCGGCCTTGGCGCGCGAGACGGTCTTGACGGCGCCGAAACCGGTGGCGTCGCCCGATTTCTGGAACGCGGCCAGCTTGTCGGCGCCGGTCTTTTGGGCCAGCTTGAGCGCTTCATCCATCGTCACGCGCTGGCGGATCTGGTCGGCCACCTCGGCCAGCGGACGCTTGCTGGCCGGCTTGTAGTCGACGATGCGGGCCGAGATCAGCGTGCTCGGCGCCGCTTCCACGGCTTCCGTGTTGCGCTTGCTCTTCAAGGCGTCGGCGGAGAACAGCGCGGTCAGGAACTTGGCGTTGTTGAACGGCGCCGCGCCCAGCGCCGGCGATGGCGTGCGGGTCACGGTGGCCGTTTCCACGGTCAGCTTCAGCTTGTCGGCCACCGGCTTGAGGCTGTCGGACTGTTCGTAGACGGTGTTGTTGAACTGCTCGGCCATCTCGGAATATTTCTTGCCGGCTTTTTGCTTCTTCAGGTCGGCGACGATGTCGTTCTTGACCTCGTCCAGCGGCTTGACGACGGCCGGCTTGAGCGCCGTCACGGTCACGATGTGATAGCCGAACTCGGAAGCGACGACATCGCTGATCTCGCCCTGCTTGAGCCGGTAGACGGCGTCTTCCAGCGGCTTGGGCAGCGCGCCTTTTTCGACCACGTCCAGATCGCCGCCCTGCTCGGCCGACACCGGGTCTTCCGATTTGGCTTTGGCGATCTTGGCGAAGTCGGCCGGGTTCTTGCGCACGTCGGCCAGGATGGCCTCGGCCTTGGCTTTGGCGGCGGCCTTGTCGGCGGCGCTGGCGTCTTTCTTGACGGCGACCAGGATGTGGCTGGCGCGGCGCGATTCCGGCGACGTGTAGCGTTTCTGTTCCTGGGCGTAGAAGGCCGCCACTTCGGCGTCCGTCACGCTGACCTGGTCTTGCACGGCGGTCGGGCTGAGCACCACGTATTCGATCTTGGCCTGCTCGGGAATCTGGAAGAACTGGCTGTTCTTGCCGTAGAAGGCCTTGACCATCTCGTCGCTCACCTTGACTTGCGACACGAAGTCTGACACCGGCAACATCAGTTCCTGCACTTCGCGCTCTTGGGCTCCGAGGTCGGAAATCTGGGTGGCCACCGTGCGCGGCGAGAAGGCCGTGCCTTCGACGGCGTAGCCAACTTGCTGCAAGGCCATCTCACGGCGCACCGACGCTTCGTATTGCGACGGGCTCATGCCCTGCTGGCGCAGCACGGCGACGTAGGTCGCGGTATCGAACTTGCCGTCGGCCGCACGCAGTTGGGCGAAGCGCTCCAGGATTTCCTTGTGCAGGGCCTCGTCGCTGACGGTCAGGTGGCTGCGCGACACTTCCGCCGCCAGCGAACGCTGGGCCACGAGGGAATCGAAGACATTTTGCTTGAATTCGGGCGTATCGAACATTTTCTGGTCGAACTGGGCGCCCATGCGCTGGCGATAGCTGTCGAGCTGCTGGCGCACGCCCGCTTCGAACTCTTGCTGGGTCAGCGGCTTGCCATCGACCTTGGCGATGGTGTTAGCGTTTTCACTGAAAAGCTGCACACCGCCGCTGACGCCGGCAAACATGAAGGGAATGATGAGCAGTGCCAGCAGGAACTGCATCAGACGTTGATGGGTGCGGATAAATTCAAACATGGTCAGCCAATTCGGATTGAGTGGAAATGCGCATACAAAAAAAGGCGAACTCTCGTTCGCCTGTTCCGGTGTTGGCGGAGTGGACGGGACAGCTGAAGTTCGCTCCACTTCCCCTTTTAATTCAATGAATTCAACGATTTACGCGGCATAGTGAAGCAAGAACCTGCTGCGGAAATCGGTATCACGCGATTTTACAGTGCGCCCACCGCGATAGCAAGTGTAAATCATGGCAGGAATGACAAGCCGAGCTAACGCGGCGGCATGGGCGGCCATGGCGCGCAGAGGCCGGCGCCATTCAATGCGGGACCATAAGGTGGAATAAAGCCGGCTTGAATATCGCAGCGAAGAATTAATCCGGCTTATAAATGAAAAAACCCCGCAGACATTATATCTGCGAGGTTTTCATATTCTGGCGGAGCGGACGGGACTCGAACCCGCGACCCCCGGCGTGACAGGCCGGTATTCTAACCAACTGAACTACCGCTCCTGGTAGTAACGATGCAACAACGACGATGTCCGAGTTTGTATTTGTTGGCGGAGCGGACGGGACTCGAACCCGCGACCCCCGGCGTGACAGGCCGGTATTCTAACCAACTGAACTACCGCTCCAACAAATACACGCTACGACGACAATTAAACTGGTGGGCGCTGAGAGGCTCGAACTCCCGACCTAAACCTTGTAAGGGTTCCGCTCTACCAACTGAGCTAAGCGCCCGCTACTGCCGATTTAACTGTATCAATGAGCAGTCAACTCACTGAAGTCCGTTAGTTTACAGCATCCTTCAAAGCTTTACCAGCTTTAAATTTAGGAACTTTGGCGGCGGCGATTTCAATCGCTTCCTTGGTGCGCGGATTGCGGCCGGTGCGGGCAGCGCGTTCGCTCACGGAGAAGGTGCCGAAGCCGACCAGGGTGACGCTGTCATTCTTCTTCAAAGTGGTGGTGACACCGTCGATCACGGCATCGAGTGCGCGCGCAGCAGCCGCTTTCGAAATATCGGCGGTGGTGGCAATATGGTCGATCAATTCAGTCTTATTCACTAGCAATCCCCGTCACAAAGGTTTATATCGTTTGTACCGTGTTTGATTCTGTAATTAAACAACAATCAGCGGCAGAGAAAATCTCAGGGCGTATTAAACAAGCGGCACGCCCTGCGTGTCAAGCGCCGCAGGGCGGGAAAAGGACTTTAAATAAGAAACAAGCGCCTATAAGGCGCTTGTTTTGACTACATATTAAGCAAAGCTTAGTGTTTTACCACTTCCGCCACGCCATCGGCCTTCACCGCGGCGACCGCCACGGCGTCGACCGCGGCCACTTCCACCAGCGCTTCCGGCATGCGTTCCAGGGCGATTTCCAGGACTTTATCGATCCAGCGCACCGGCACGATTTCCAGTTTGTTTTTCACATTATCTGGAATATCGGCCAGGTCTTTCACGTTCTGTTCCGGTATCAGCACGGTTTTAATGCCGCCGCGCTGGGCCGCCAGCAGTTTCTCTTTCAAGCCGCCGATAGGCAATACCTCGCCGCGCAGCGTGATTTCGCCGGTCATCGCCACATCGGCGCGCACCGGGATGCCGGTGAAGACCGACACCATCGCCACCGTCATCGCGGCGCCGGCCGAAGGACCGTCTTTCGGCGTCGCGCCTTCCGGCACGTGGATGTGGATGTCGCTCTTCTCGAACACCTCGCTCTTGATGCCGAGGCGGGCGGCGCGGCTGCGCACAACGGTGCGGGCCGCTTCTATCGACTCCTTCATCACGTCGCCCAGCGTGCCGGTGCGGATGACGTTGCCCTTGCCCGGCATCTGCACGGCCTCGATGGTCAGCAGATCGCCGCCCACTTCGGTCCACGCCAGGCCGACCACCTGCCCGACCTGGTTTTCCTTTTCGGCGACGCCGAAATCGTAGCGGCGCACGCCGAGGAATTTGTCCAGGTTCTTGCCGGTGACGGTGACTTTCTTTTCCGACTTTTTCAGCAGCAGCATCTTGACGACTTTGCGGCAGATTTTCGACACTTCGCGTTCCAGCGAACGCACGCCGGCTTCACGGGTGTAATAACGGATGATGTCGCGCAGCGCCGATTCGGCGACCGAGATTTCATCTTCCTTCAAGCCGTTGTTCTTGATCTGCTTCGGCAACAGGTAGCGTTGCGCGATGCTGGTCTTTTCGTCCTCGGTGTAGCCGGACAAACGTATCACTTCCATGCGGTCGAGCAGCGCCGGCGGAATGTTGTACGAGTTCGACGTGGCCACGAACATCACATCGGACAAGTCGAAATCGACTTCGATGTAGTGGTCCGAGAACGTGTGGTTTTGCTCGGGATCGAGCACTTCCAGCAGCGCCGACGACGGATCGCCGCGGAAATCCGCGCCCATCTTGTCGACTTCATCGAGCAGGAACAGGGGATTGCGCACCCCGACTTTCGACAGCGATTGCAAGATCTTGCCCGGCATCGAACCGATGTAGGTGCGGCGGTGGCCGCGGATCTCGGCCTCGTCGCGCACGCCGCCCAGCGCCATGCGCACGAACTTGCGGTTCGTGGCGCGGGCGATGGACTGGCCCAGCGACGTCTTGCCGACGCCCGGAGGACCGACGAAGCACAGGATCGGCGCTTTCAGCTTGTCGACGCGCTGTTGCACCGCGAGGTATTCCAGGATGCGTTCCTTAACCTTGTCGAGACCGTAGTGGTCGCCTTCCAGCACTTTTTCGGCGTTCGCCAGGTCATTGTTAACCTTGGATTTTTTCTTCCATGGCAGGCTGACCAGCGTGTCGATGTAGTTGCGCACGACGGTGGCCTCGGCCGACATCGGCGACATCAGCTTCAGCTTTTTCAGCTCGGCGGTGGCCTTGTCCAAGGCCTCTTTCGGCATCTTGGCGGCGACCACTTTCTTTTCCAGCTCGTCGAGGTCGGCGCCGTCCTCGCCCTCGCCCAGTTCTTTCTGGATGGCTTTGACTTGTTCGTTCAGGTAATACTCGCGCTGCGACTTTTCCATCTGGCGCTTGACGCGGCCACGGATGCGCTTTTCCACTTGCAGGATGTCGAGCTCGCCTTCGAGCTGGCCCAGCAGGTGTTCCAGGCGCTTGGCGACGCTGAAGATTTCCAGGATGACTTGTTTCTGCTCGAGCTTCAGCGGCAGGTGGGCGGCGACCGTGTCGGCCAGACGGCCGGCGTCGTCGATGCCCGACAGCGAAGCGAGGATTTCCGGCGGAATCTTCTTGTTCAGTTTGACGTACTGGTCGAACTGCTGGACGATGGCGCGGCGCATCGCTTCGATTTCCGAATCGTCGCCCAGCTCGGAGTCGAGCGGCGTCAAGTCGGCCACGAAGTGCGTCGGCGCGTCGGTGATGCGGTTGATGCGCGCACGCTGGGCGCCTTCGACCAGCACCTTGACGGTGCCATCGGGCAGCTTCAGCATTTGCAGAATATTGGCGACGCAACCGATTTCATAGATATCGGAGGCGGAAGGTTCGTCCTTGGCTGCGGCTTTTTGGGCGGCGAGCATGATGCTCTTGCCCTGCTCCATCGCGGCTTCCAGTGCCTTGATCGATTTTGGGCGCCCTACGAACAGCGGTATCACCATATGCGGGAAAACTACAACGTCCCGCAACGGCAATAACGGCAGTTGAGTTTGCTCAGTTAATTTGGAAGTTGTCATGGCGTACCTTATATGAAAGCGTATTGATGATGTGGGCGCTCTTTTGCCGAATCACAAGACCGACAACCTGAAATAATTCTCAGAAATATTAACTATTGCCCGGAACCCCGGTTGCCATGCTCTAAATGATAGCAGTTCAAATGAAAAAGCCACGCGCGGCACAGGTGTCGCGTGTGGCTTTCCGACTGAAGCCTGATATCTTTTATTGATTTAAATTGTACCGCTTGGTACTACGGATGCGAAATTGTTTTTACGAATTTCGCCCACGGTGTGCAGAAGTTATTGAGCTATCAATTAGTTTTCACCGGAGACTTTGGCGGGCTCCTGGTAGATCAATAAAGGCTTGGCGCCGCTGGTGATCGTGTTTTCATCGATCACCACCTTGGTCACATTCGTTTCGTTCGGCAATTCGTACATGACGTCGAGCAGAGCGTGTTCCAGGATGGAGCGCAGGCCGCGGGCGCCGGTCTTGCGCGCCAGGGCCTTCTTGGCGATGGCGTGCAGGGCGGCCGGACGAATCTCCAGCTCGGCGCCTTCCATGTCCAGCAGCTTGGAATACTGCTTAATGAGGGCGTTCTTCGGCTCGATCAGGATCTGGATCAGCGCCTCTTCCGTCAATTCCGACAGCGTGGCGACGACCGGCAAGCGACCCACCAGTTCCGGTATCAGGCCGAACTTGATGAGGTCTTCCGGCTCCGCTTCCAGCAGCACGTCGCTGGCGGTGCGCTCGGACTTGCTCTTGACGCTGGCCGAGAAGCCGATGCCCGATTTCTCGGAGCGGTTGGCGATGACCTTGGCCAGGCCGTCGAAGGCGCCGCCGCAGATGAACATGATGTTGGTCGTGTCGATCTGCACGAAGTCCTGGTTCGGGTGCTTGCGGCCGCCCTGCGGCGGCACCGAGGCCATGGTGCCCTCGATCAGCTTCAGCAGCGCCTGCTGCACGCCCTCGCCCGACACGTCGCGCGTGATGGACGGATTGTCGGACTTGCGGGAAATCTTGTCGATCTCATCGATGTAGACGATGCCGCGTTGCGCTTTTTCCACATCGTAGTTGCAGCTTTGCAGCAGCTTCTGGATGATGTTTTCGACGTCCTCGCCCACATAACCGGCTTCGGTCAGGGTGGTGGCGTCGGCGATGACGAAGGGCACGTTGAGCATGCGCGCCAGCGTCTGGGCCAGCAGGGTCTTGCCGGAGCCGGTGGGGCCGACCAGCAAAATGTTGCTCTTGGCGAGTTCGATGTCGTCTTTCTTGCCCAGGTGCTTCAAGCGCTTGTAGTGGTTGTACACCGCCACCGACAGGATGCGCTTGGCCGTCTGCTGGCCGATGACGTACTGATCGAGTAATTCCTTGATTTCGTGCGGCGTCGGCAAGTCGGACTTGGCGCCGGTGACCGATTCGATGGCCGAGGTTTCGTCGCGGATGATGTCGTTGCACAAGTCTATGCATTCATCGCAGATGAAGACCGAAGGGCCGGCGATCAGTTTTTTTACCTCGTGCTGGCTCTTGCCGCAAAACGAGCAGTACAGTAATTTTTCGCCGCTGGAGGATTTTTTGTCTGACATGGGGCAATTTTCTTTGGGTTGCTGGTTGGGTCGCGCTTGCAGGCGTCTCTTGCCGGTGGTCTGTATGCGGCAGGAAAAAACCGCCTACAGACTCCATGCTACCCGAAATAAAAACGAAACGCCCGAACGTTTGAGCGTCCGGGCGTTTTTTTAGCTAGACCGCTAGTAACGCATCAAGCGCGGGTGGTCAACACTTTGTCGATCAAACCGTATTCCGCGGACTCGTCGGCCGACAGGAAACGGTCGCGATCGGTGTCCTTGGCGATCTGTTCGACCGTTTGACCGGTGCGTTCAGCCATGATGCTGTTGAGGCGGTGGCGCAGGTACAGGATTTCCTTGGCCTGGATTTCGATGTCCGAAGCCATGCCCTGCGAGCCGCCCGACGGCTGGTGTATCATGATGCGCGAGTTCGGCAGCGAAAAACGCTTGCCCTTGGCGCCGGCGGCCAGCAGGAAGGCGCCCATCGAGGCGGCCATGCCGGTGCACAAGGTCGACACGTCGGGCTTGATGAACTGCATCGTATCGTAAATCGCCATACCGGCCGAGACGGAACCGCCCGGCGAGTTGATGTACAGCGAGATGTCCTTGTCTGGATTTTCGCTTTCCAGGAACAACAGCTGGGCGACAATCAAGTTCGCCATCTGGTCGTTGACCGGGCCGACCATGAAGATCACCCGCTCCTTGAGCAGACGCGAGTAGATATCGTAAGAGCGCTCGCCGCGGCCGCTCTGCTCTACCACCATCGGCACCAGGCCGAGCATTTCAGTGTCCAGCGCCGGGTTTCGGTTCATACCGTTCATTCCATTTCCTTGTGAAGCAGCAGGGCCGGCGTTTGCAAGTTGTTGTTCCACCTTGCTAAACAGTGCCGGCCCGGAGCTGGATTACGCTTGAGCGTTGCTTCCCATCAATTCGTCGAAGGCCACAACCTTGCTCGACGTCTTAGACAGGCCCAGGACGTAGTTGACGACGTTTTCTTCCAATACAAGGGCTTCGACTTCAGCTAAACGATACGGTCGCTGTAATAGTACTTCAGAACTTCGCGCGGGTCTTCATAGCTCTGTGCGAAATCTTCCACCTGGGCCTTGACTTGCTCGGCCGTCGCTTGCAGCTTGTTGTCGCCGACCAGCTGCGACAGGATCAGGCCCAGGCGTACGCGACGCTCGGCTTTTTCCAGGAACAGTTCCGGTGGGAAGGGCATGCTCTTGACGTCCATGCCGCGCTGGGCCATGTCCTGGCGGGTCATTTCGGCCAGGCGCTCGGTGTCTTGCGAGATCAGCGAATTCGGCACGTCGAGGGTCGCGGTTTTCACCAGCGTGTCCATCACGGCTTCCTTGTTGCGGGCCTTGACACGGCCGGCCACTTCGCGTTCCAGGTTGACTTTGATGTCTTCGCGCATTTTGGCGATGTCGCCATCGGCCACGCCCAACGACTTGGCGAATTCAGCATCGACTTCCGGCAGGTGGGCCCATTCCAGCTTTTTCAGCGTGATGGTGAACGATGCGGTCTTGCCGGCCACGTCCTTGCCATGGTAGTCCTCGGGGAAAGCCAGTGGGAAGGTCTTGGCCTCGCCCACTTTCAGACCGATGGTCGCCGCTTCGAACTCCGGCAGCATGCGGCCTTCGCCGAGCACGAAGCTGTAGTCGTCGGCCTTGCCGCCTGGGAATTCGACGTCGTCGATGGAACCGACGAAGTCCACGGTCACGCGGTCGCCGTTTTCAGCGACAGCCGAACCGCCGTCGCCGTGCTCGCCGGACTCGCCCTTGGTGTGGAAATGCACGCGCTGCTTGCGCAGGATTTCGATGGTCTTGTCGATTTCCGCTTCCGACACGTCGGCCTTGACGGTTTCGATTTCCACCGTGCTCAGGTCGCCGATGACGACTTCCGGGTACACCTCGAAGGTGGCGACGAAGCTCATCGTGCCTTCGGCCGAATCGGGCTGCGGCTGGATGTTCGGGAAGCCGGCGACGCGCAGATTGTTTTCGTTGGCGGCGTCATTGAACGCGCGGCCGACTTTGTCGTTCATCACGTCGTTTTCGATTTGGTAGCCGTATTGCGCTGCGACCATTTTCATCGGCACTTTGCCCGGGCGGAAGCCCGGCGCCTTCGCCGTGCGGGCTTGCACTTTTAGGCGTTTCTCCACTTCCGTGCGGACTTCGGCGACGGGGAAGGAGATCGTGATACGACGTTCGAGTTTGCCCAAGGTTTCGACTGCAGTTGCCATGTAAAAATCGTCCAAAAAATTAAAGATAAGTTGGTGCGAGGAGGGGGACTCGAACCCCCACACCATTGCTGGCGTCAGGACCTAAACCTGGTGCGTCTACCAATTTCGCCATCCTCGCGGCATATTTGCACAAAAGCAAAGGGCGACCCGTGCAATGGTCGCCCTACCCTGAAATTCCACAGGGGGCTTTCAACTTCACGCGGTATTTTAACGGGTTTTTCCGCAATAGGTGGCGTTTTTTAACTTATCGCCAACAGAGCGCGGCATTTCCATCCATCGGCGGCCGATACTGCGGCCTGTCAATGGCCCCGCTAGCGCCCCTCCGGCTTTTTGACGCGGAACCAGGCCGCGTACAGCGCCGGCAAAAACAGCAGCGTGAGCGCGGTGGCCAGGATCAGCCCGCCCATGATGGCGACCGCCATCGGCCCCCAGAACACCGAGCGCGACAGCGGTATCATGGCCAGCGCGGCAGCCGCCGCCGTCAGGATGATGGGCCGGCAGCGCCGCACCGCCGATTCGACGATGGCGTCCCACGGCGCGTGGCCGGCCGCGATGTCTTGCTCGATCTGGTCCACCAAGATCACCGAATTGCGGATAATCATGCCGAACAGCGCGATCACGCCCAGGTTGGCGACGAAGCCCAGCGGCCGGTGCAGGGCCAGCAGCGCCATCGCGGCCCCCGCCACGCCCAGCGGCCCCGTCAGGAACACCAGCAGCGCGCGCGAAAAACTGTGCAATTGCAGCATCAGCAGGGTGAAGATGATGAACACGGCCAGCGGCAGATTGACCGCGATCGACGCTTCGGCCGCGCCGCTGTCGGACGCCGCGCCCTTCACCTCGATGCCGTAGCCGGCCGGCAGGTGCGCGCGCAGGGCGTCGAGCCGGGGATTGATCTGGTCCGACACGGTCGGCCCCTGGATATCGTCGCCGACATCGGACTGCACCGTGATCGCCCACTCGCGCCCCTCGCGCCAGACCACGCCCGGCTCCCACACGAAATGGGCCCGCGCCACCTGCGAAATCGTCACCGACTTGCCGTCGCCGGCGGGAATATTGGTGTCGTTGAGCACGGAAATCGTGCTGCGCTCGTCGAGCGGCTGGCGGATCTGGATGTCGATCAGCTTGATGCCCTCGCGGAACTGGCCGACCGCCGTGCCCGACAAGATCGTGTTGGCGGCCCGCATCACCGCCTGCGTGGTCACGCCGAGCGCGCGCAAGCGGTCCTGGTCGAGGTCCAGGCGCAGCACTTTGACCGACTCGTTCCAGTTGTCATTGACGCCCACCGTGTTCGGATTGGCGCGCATGACGTCCTTGACCTGGTCGGCGATCGCCCTCACCTGCGCCACCTCGTCGCCGGTGACGCGGAACTGCACCGGATACGGCACCGGCGGCCCGTTCGGCAGCAGCTTGACGCGGCCGCGCACTTCCGGGAAATCGTTCTTGAACAGCGCCACGATCTTGTCACGCAGCACGGCGCGCGCGGCCAGGTCTTTGGGCAGCACGACGATTTGCGACACATTGGTCTGCGGGAAAATCTGGTCCAGCGGCAGGTAAAAGCGCGGACTGCCGGTCCCGACATAACTGGTGACACTGACCACGCCCGCCTGTTTGCCGATGTAGGCTTCGAATTTCTTCACCTGCGCCTCGTTGGCGCTGAAGGCCGTGCCCTCGGGCGACCACAGTTCCACCATCAGTTCGAGCCGGCTCGAATCCGGGAAGAATTGTTTCTCGATGAATTTGAAGCCGTACACGCCCGCCGCGAACACCAGCAGCGTGGCCACGATGGTGGTCTTGCGGTAATCGACGCACCAGCCCACCAGCGCGCGGAACTTGCGGAAGCCCGGCGTGTCGAACAACTCATGCTCGCCGACGGCGTGCGGCTTGACCTTGAGCAGCACGTAACCGAGATAGGGCGTGAACACCACCGCCACCACCCACGAAATGAGGAGGGCCAGGGCATTGACCGAAAACAGCGAAAACGTGTACTCGCCGGCGGCCGACTTGGCCAGGCCTATCGGCAGGAAGCCGGCCACGGTGATGAGCGTGCCGGTCAGCATCGGCATCGCCGTCGACGTGTAGGCGAAGGTGGCGGCGTCGAAGCGCGACATGCCCTCCTCCATCTTGCGCACCATCATTTCGACGGCGATGATGGCGTCGTCGACCAGCAGGCCCAGCGCGATGATCAGCGCGCCCAGGGAAATCTTGTGCAGGTCGATGTCGAGCACGCGCATGAACAGGAAGGTCACGGCCAGCACCAGCGGTATCGTCAGCGCGACGACGAGGCCGGGGCGCACGTCGAGCCGGAACGGCCGGGTATGCAGGCCCAGCGACAAGAAGCTGACGGCCAGCACGATCAAAATCGCTTCGATCAGCGTGTGGACGAACTCGCCCACCGATTCCTTGACGGCCTGCGGCTGGTCCGACACGCGCTGCAATTCAATCCCGACCGGCAGCTTGGCGCGCATGGCGTCGACGGCGGCCTGCATGTGCTTGCCCAGCTCGATGATGTTGCCGCCCTTTTCCATCGACACGCCCAGGCCTATCACTTCCTTGCCGTTGAAGCGCATCTTGTCTTGCGGCGGGTCCTGGTACAGGCGCTTGACGGTGGCGAAGTCGCCGAGGCGGAAGGTGGTGCCGTTGGCGCGCAGCTCCAGGTTTTCCAGGTCGTGGACGGTTTTCAGGGCGCCGCTCACGCGCACTTGCAGGTTGTCGGTGGGCGTGACGAGCACGCCGGTGGCCTCGACCGAGTTTTGCGTTTCAAGCTGGTTGACGATGGCCTCGAAGGGAATGCCCAGTTCGGCGAACTTTTTGTGCGAAAACTCGATATTGATTTTTTCGTCCTGCACGCCGAACAGCTCGACCTTGGACACCAGCGGCACGTTGAGCAGTTGCTGGCGCACGAAGTCGGCGTAATCCTTCATCTCGGCATAGGTGTAGCCGTCGCCGGACAGGGCGAAAATGGAACCGAAGGTATCGCCGAACTCGTCGTTGAAGTACGGTCCCTGCACGCCGGGCGGCAGCGTGTAGCGGATGTCACCGATCTTCTTGCGGACCTGGTACCAGGCCGCCGCCGTCTCTTTCGGCGGCGCCGATTCGCGCAGCTTGAGGATGATGGTGGTCTGGCCCGGCTTGGAATAGCTGCTGATTTCATCGACGTACGGGGTTTCCTGCAACTTTTTTTCCAGCTTGTCGGTCACCTGCTCGGCCATTTGCAGCGCGGTCGCGCCCGGCCAGTTGGCCTGGATCACCATCGCGCGGAAGGTGAACGGCGGGTCTTCGTCCTGGCCCAGGCCGGCGTAGCTCATCATGCCGCCTATCAACAGCACCGCCATCAGGTAGCGGGTCAGCGGTATGTGTTCGAGCGCCCAGCGCGACAGGTTGAAACCGCCCTTCATCGCGCCGCCCCGACGGCGCTGGCCGGCGCGCTGGCGGCGGCCGGAGCCGGGGCCGAAGCTGAAGTCGGGTCCGGATGCACGCCCAGGTCGGCGCCCAGTATCTTCACCCTCTGGCCCGGCTTGAGCAGGTTGACGCCGGCCGTCACCACGGTCTGGCCGGCCTGGACGCCGCTGCCGAGCACGACGTCGTTGCCGGCCGCCGCATCGATGGTCACCGGCACCAGCCGCACCACGCCGCCCTCGACCAGCCACACCGAGGTGGCCGATTTTTCATAATACAAGGCCGTCAGCGGCACCTTGATTTGCGGCGTCGCCGTTTGCGAGGCGAACAGCACGTTGGCCGTCATGCCCAGCCGCGCCTCGGCCAGGCTGTCGGGAATGGTCACCTTGACGGTATAGGTGCGGGTGGCCGGGTCGGCGACCGGCGACACTTCGCGGATCTTGCCGACCACCGTGTCCTGCGGCCGCGCCCACAGGCGCACGCGCACGTCCTCGACGTTGCGCAAGGTGTCGACCTTGTCTTCCGGCAAGCCGATCACGACTTCCTTCTCGCCGGACTTGGCCACCCGCACCACCGGCGTGCCGGCCGCGACCACCTGCCCCACTTCGGCATCGACCGCCGTCACCACGCCGTCGACGTCGGCCACCAGGCTGGCATAGCCGGCCTGGTTGACCTGGCCGCGGTAGCCGGCCTGGTTGGCGTCGACGCTGGCCTGGGCCGCGTTGAAGGCCGATTCCTTGGTGTCGAGTATGGTTTGGCTGACGAAATTTTTATCGTGCAAATCCCGATAACGCTTGAGCTCGGAGCGCGCCAGGTCGCGGTTGGTCTCGGCCACGCGCAGGCCGGCCAGCGCCTGCGCCTGGGCCAGCCGCAAATCCTGTGGATCGAGCCGCATCAGCAGGTCGCCGCGATGCACCACCGCGCCGACGTCCACCTTGCGGGCGACGATCTTGCCGCCGACCCGGAATCCCAGCCGCGATTCGATGCGCGCCCGCACTTCGCCGGCGAACTCGGCGTCGACGTCGACCTTGCTGCTGGTCAGCACCATGGCGCGCACCGGACGAATTTCCTCGGTTTTCGCGGGCGGCTTGTCGCAGCCGGCCAAGCACAAGGGCAGGACTAGCGACCACGCCAGCGCCAAGGACGACCATAGCGACGACGGCGCCGGCGGCGCGGTCTCGGCGCGCAGAGATTTCAGGGCAAGCAAGGTATTTTCCTTTAAGATGCGTGGCCGCGATATCGGGCACCAATAATATCGGGCAACTTTACGTGAAATTCAGCAAAAACTTGCTCAGAATTCAAGTTGGCACTACCATAACATACGTGCTAAAAGTTAATGTCTACCCGTCAATTAATTATAAGCCGGCGGAATTCGTTTGCAAATGACTTTCGCGTCATTAATATAAAAGTCCCTCATGCCTGTCGAACACTACGAAAATTTCCCTGTCGCCTCCATCCTGATGCCGCGCCGCCTGCGTCCGGCCGTGGAAGCGTTCTATGCCTTCGCCCGCAGCGCCGACGACCTGGCCGACGAGGGCGACGCCACGCCCGCGCAGCGGCTCGCCGCGCTGAGCGCCTACGAAGCGGCGCTGGCCCGCATCGAGCGCGCCGAACCGCCGCACGCGCCCATGTTCGAGCGCCTGGCGCAAACGGTGCGCGAGCACGCGCTGCCGATGCGCCCGTTCCACGATTTGCTGTCCGCCTTCAAGCAAGACGTGGTGGTCAGCCGCTACGCCACTTATGACGACGTGCTCGACTACTGCGCCCGTTCGGCCAACCCGGTCGGGCTGCTGATGCTGTCGCTGTACGGCCAGGCCGATGAAGACAATATCCGCGATTCCGACGCCATCTGTTCGGCGCTGCAACTGATTAATTTCCTGCAGGACGTGGCCATCGACATCCAGAAAGAGCGCATCTACCTGCCGCTCGAGGACTTGAACCGCTACGCCATTTCGCCGGCCGCGCTCGACCACCCGGACGCCCGCCCGCGCTGGCGCGCGCTGATGCGGTTTGAAGTCGTGCGCACCCGGGCCCTGCTGCTGAGCGGCGCCCCGCTGGCGCTGCGCCTGCGCGGGCGCATCGGTTTCGAGCTGCGCATGGTGGTGCAAGGCGGCCTGCGCATTCTCGAAGCGATAGAGGAAGTCAACTACGACGTGTTCCGGCGCCGCCCGCAACTGGGCAAAACCGACTGGCTGACCATATTCTGGCGCGCGGTGCGCATGAAAAAGTCGCTGCAAAGCCTGCGCGATAACGAAAAACTGTCCTCGCCCGGCGCCTATCACCTATAGAATGGCGGCTCGATAGGCTCAACCTTGCATTTCTGCCCATGTCCCCAGACGAATACTGCCAGCAAAAAGCCGCCGCCAGCGGTTCCAGTTTTTACTACAGCTTCCTGTTCCTGCCGCCGGAACGGCGCCGCGCCATCACTGCGCTGTACGCCTTTTGCCGCGAAGTGGACGACACCGTCGATGAGGCGACCGACGAGGGCGTGGCCCGCATCAAGCTGGCCTGGTGGCGCACGGAAATCGCCGCCATGTACGCCGGCAAGCAGTCGCACCCGGTGACGCTGGCCTTGCAGCCGCATCTGCTACCGTATGCGCTGGAAGAAAAGCATATGCAGGCCATCATCGACGGCATGGAAATGGATTTGAACCAGACCCGCTACCTCGACTATCCCGGCTTGCAGCGCTATTGCTGGCACGTGGCGAGCGTGGTCGGGATTTTGTCGGCCAGCATCTTCGGCGCGACCCGGCCGGAAACGCTGCAATACGCCGAGAAACTCGGCCTGGCCTTCCAGCTGACCAACATCATCCGCGACGTCGGCGAAGATGCGCGCAACGGCCGCATCTATTTGCCGGTCAACGAATTGCAGCAGTTCGGCGTCACGGCGGCCGATTTGCTGAACGCCCGCCACAGCGAGAAATTCGAAAACCTGATGAAGTTCCAGGTCGCCCGCGCCCAGGTCGCCTACGACGAAGCCTTCGCGCTGCTGCCGGCCGCCGACCGCCGCGCCCAGCGTCCCGGCCTGATCATGGCCGCCATCTACCGCACCCTGCTGACCGAAGTGGAGGCCGACGGCTACCACGTGCTGCAACAGCGCATTTCGCTGACGCCGATCCGCAAGCTGTGGCTGGCGTGGAAAACGTATATCCGTGGCTGACGCGGCGCCCGACCGTGGCTGAATCGAGCGCCCGACGCAGGGTCGCCGTCGTCGGCGCCGGCTGGGCCGGTTGCGCCGCCGCCGTCGAGCTAGCGCGCGCCGGCCACGCCGTCACCGTCTTCGAGGCGGCGCGCACGCTGGGCGGCCGCGCGCGCGGCGTCGAGTTCGACGGCAAGCGGCTCGACAACGGCCAGCACATCCTGCTCGGCGCCTACCGCGACACGCTGCGGCTGATGCGGCAAGTGGGCATCGCCACCGACGCCGCGCTGCTGACGCTGCCGCTGCAAATGCGCTATCCGCCCGGCTCGGGCGGCATGGACTTCATCGCGCCGCGCCTGCCGGCGCCGCTGCACCTGCTGGGCGCCCTGTTGCGCGCCACCGGCCTGGAGCGCGCCGACAAGCTGTCGCTGGCGCGCTTTTCGACCACGGCGCGCTGGATGGACTGGAGGCTGTACACCGATTGCAGCGTCAGCGAACTGCTGCAACGCTTCGGCCAGACGCCCCGGCTGGTCCGGCTGATGTGGCGTCCGCTGTGCCTGGCGGCGCTGAACACGCCGCCGGAACGGGCTTCGGCGCAAATCTTCCTCAACGTGCTGCGCGACAGCCTGGGCGCCAGCCGCGCCGCCTCCGACATGCTGCTGCCGCGGGTGGACCTGAGCGCCCTGTTCCCCGCCGCCGCCGCCGAGTACGTCGTCCAGCGCGGCGGCCGGGTGCTGACCGGCGCCCGGGTCGACGCGCTGCACCGGCAGGACGACGGCCGTTGGCGGCTCGACGTGCCGGGCGCCGGCCGCCAGGATGATGCAGGCCACCACGTCGCCCCAGATATCCACAACGACACCGCTTTCGACGGCGTAGTGCTGGCCACCGCCGCCGGCCGCGCCGCGACGCTGCTGCACAGCATCGCCGACGCGGACACCACGGCCTTGCAGGCCAGCCTGCAAGCATTCACGCCCGAAGCCATCACCACCTGCTATCTGCAATATGACGCCGGCGTGCGGCTGCGACAGCCCTTCTACGCGCTGCTCGACGACGCGTCGCAGCAGCTATGGGGCCAGTTCGTGTTCGACCGGGGCCAGCTCGACGCGGCCCAGGCCGGCCTGCTGGCCGTCGTCATCAGCGCCGCCGGCGACGCCGCCGCGCTGGACCAGCCAACGCTGGCGGCGGCCATCGCGGGCCAGCTGGCCGCCGTGCTGGGCCGGCCCGAGCTGGCGCGGCCGCTGTGGCAGCAAGTCATCACCGAAAAACGCGCCACCCACGCCTGCGCGCCCGGTCTGGTGCGCCCCGCCAACGCCAGCGGCCTGGCGCGGCTGGCCATCGCCGGCGACTACACCGGCAGCGGCGACGTTGGCGGCGACTATCCGGCGACGCTGGAAGCGGCCGTCCGCAGCGGCATCGCGGCGGCCGCCGGCCTGTGGAGCGAGGGTTGACGCCGGCGCCGGCGGCCGGCTATCGGTCGATTATGTCGCCTGAGGCATCGATACTGCATCCTGTCGCAACTCAATGGCCGGACGCGCCGCGCTTGCGTAAAGTCCCACCATCGACAGAAAGTGTCAACGGAGAGACTCCATGAACGCCGCGCTCAGCTTCAAAACCCTTGCCGTGCTCGCCTTGGTGGCCATCAGCACCGCCAGCATCGTGGCATTGCCGGCCCAGGCGGCCGAGCCCACGGCATGCGTCGCCGTGGCGGCGTTTGCGCTCCTCTGAGGCGCGGCACCATGAACAAGCTGGAATATCTGGACGCGCTGAAACAGGCCATGAGCGGCCTGCCGCCGGACACCATCGCCAAGACGCTGGCCTACTACGAGCAGCGTTTCATCGACGGCGTGGCCGCCGGCCGCCGCGAAAACGACGTGGCCGCCGAGCTCGACGAGCCGCGCAAGATCGCCATCACCCTGCGCGCCAACCGCCACCTGAGCGAGTTCGAGCAAAAGCGCAGCCCGCGCAACCTGCTGCGCATGCTGATGTCGCTGATCGGCCTGGCCATCTTCAACCTGTTCATGGTCATTCCCGCCGCCGTCTACGCGGCGCTGCTGATGACGGTCTACGCCCTCGCCTTCAGCTTCTACATCGCCGGCGTCGCCGTGACGGCCAGCGGCCTGTCGGGCGTCAACGAACTGGTGTTCGAAGGCCCGCTGCACAGCCTGGTCGATTTCGACCGCGACCACGACCGCAGCGACGATCACGATGCCAGGATGCAGACCCGGCTCTCCATCGGCGACGGCTCGGTGCGCCTGCACGAAGAGACCGCGCCCGCCGGCGACGCCGCCAGCGACGGCAAGCACGTCAAGCTGTTGCAGCGGGCCGAGGCGATGGGCGGCGGCAGCCTGCTGATCTCGGCCGACGACGGCAACGATGCGCGCGCCACGCAAACGGCCATCGGCCTGGCCATGGTGCTGGCCGGCATACTGGTGGCGCTGCTCAGCGTGGTCCTGACCCGCTACACCGTCACCGCCATCAAGCGCTACGTGGCGATGAATTTTTCGCTGCTGCGCGGCCGCTGACGCGGACCGCGCCATCGCACATCGCCACACCATCGGGAGCTCGCCATCATGCGGTCACTAATCAAAATCGGCGTCACCCTGCTGCTGCTGGCCTTCGCGCTGATCGGCGTGTCGTACAGCATGCTGCGGGCCCAGGGCCTCAGCAATCCGACCAGCGCGGCCGGCCGCGCCCAGGGCAGCGACGTGCGGCCCGTGACGCAGGACGTCACCAGCGTCGAGCTGAGCGGCCCGATCAACCTGACGCTGCGCCAGGGCGTGACGGCGTCGCTGCAAGTGCGCGGCGAGGAGCGGCTGCTGGCCAATGTCGACACCACGCAGGACGGCGCCACGCTGCGCATCGGCACCCGGGGCATGTTGCTGCACCACCGCCGGCCGCTACAGGTGGAACTGGTGCTGCCGGCGCTGCACAGGCTGGAGGTGCGCGGCAGCGGCGACAGCAGCGTCAACGGCTTCAGCGGCGACAAGTTCGACTTGCAGCTGCACGGCTCGGGCAACGTCAAGTTCAACGGACATTATCGGCAGATGGCCGCTGCCGTGCACGGCAGCGGCGACCTCAACCTCAATACCGGCAACAGCGACAGCGTCGACCTGGAGATGGTCGGATCGGGACAGATCACCTCCAGCGGCAGCTGCACGACGCTGAACGCCGAGCTGACCGGATCGGGCGACTTGAACGCCCAGCACCTGGCGTCGGACCAGGTCAGCGTCAGCCTGAACGGCTCGGGCGACACCAATGTGTTCGCGCGCAAATCGGCCGACCTGACCTTGCGCGGCAGCGGCGACATCCGCGTGTACGGCAGCCCGGACCGGCGCAGCGTCAGCCGCAGCGGCTCCGGCGAAGTGCACTGGGATCAGTGACGCGGTGAGGTGTACAGCGGCGAAACCGGGACAGCGAAACCGGGGTCAGACCATGGTTTCGCGAGATTCATTCGAAACCGTGGTCTGACCCCGTAGTGGCGACGGTGGCTGATCCCGCAGCGGCGCGCGCAAGCCACGCCAGCACATCGGCCGCCGCCGCCAGCCCGCCGGCCAGGCAAGCCGTCAACAAATACCCGCCCGTCGGCGCTTCCCAGTCGACCATTTCGCCGGCCACGAACACGCCGGGCAGCGCCGTCAGCATCGCCCCCGTCATCGCCTCGAAGCGCACGCCGCCGGCGCTGCTGATCGCCTCGTCGATCGGACGCGCGCGCCGCAAGCGCAGCGGCAAGCGCTTCAAACCGCGCGCCAGCGACGCCGGATCGGCAAACTCGCGCGCGCTCAGACACTCGCGCAGCAATCCCGACTTGACGCCCTTGATCCCCAAGCGTCCCTGCAAATGGCTGGACATCGAACGCGCCCCGCGCGGCCGCAGCACTTCATCGGCCACCCGCTGCGCCGACAGGTCAGGCAGCAGGTCCAGATAAATCACGGCCTCGCCATCGGCCGCGATCTGGTCGCGCAAGGCCGCCGACAGCGCATAAATCAAACTGCCCTCGACGCCGCCGGCCGTGACCACGAACTGTCCCTGCCTGCGCCGCATCGCGCCGTCGGCGCCGGTCGATTCGATGGCCACCGTCGTCAGCGGCTGCCCCGCGTAACGGTCGCTGAAATGCGCGCTCCAGTCGACATCGAAACCGCAGTTGGCCGGCAGCAGCGGCGCCACGTCGACGCCGCGCTGCGCCAGCAAGGGCAGCCAGGCGCCGTCCGAGCCAAGCCGCGCCCAGCTGCCGCCGCCGAGCGCCAACAACACCGCGTCGGCGTCCACCGCCAGCTCGCCGTCGGGCGTGGCGAACAGCAGCGCGGCGCCGCGCCATCCAAGCCAGCGGTGCCTCATGTGCAGGCGCACGCCGCTTTCGCGCAGGCGATGCAGCCAGGCGCGCAGCAGCGGCGCGGCCTTCATATCGGTCGGGAACACGCGGCCCGAGGTGCCGACAAAGGTCGCCACGCCCAGGCCGTGGACCCAGTCGCGCACCTGCTGCGGTCCGAAGGCGTCGAGCATGGGCCGCAGCGCGCCGGCGCGGCCGCCGTAGCGGGTGACGAAATCGGCATACGGCTCGGCGTGCGTGATGTTCATGCCGCCGCGCCCCGCCAGCAGGAACTTGCGGCCGACCGAGGCCATCGCGTCGTACAGGTCGACCTGGGCGCCGCCCTGCGCCAGCGCTTGCGCCGCCATCAGGCCGGCCGGCCCGCCGCCGATGACGACGACGCGGGGAGGGGTGGAATTGGAGTGCATGAAATCGGCCAGACCATGATGAAATTATTGATTGAGCCCGTGCGGACGCAGGCGCATACTAGCAGAACTGACTTGAGACGGGAGACATGATGGGCGCAGCGTACTGGATCAAAGGCTATCTGCTGGCGGCCCTGCCGCTGTTTGCGATCCTGGCGGCGGTCGAATGGTACCAGGGCGACTTCGCGGCGCAGGACATGCTCAGCGCCGCCGCGTGGGCGCTGATCGCCGCCGCCCTGTTCACGGCGTCGCGCTACCGGCGCTACCGCGCCAGCAAATATTGCGGCAGGTGCGAAGACATCGGCAAACCGCGCGCGCCCGCCAAAGCTCTCAATCCCGGCAAGCTGGAAAAACCCGGCGCCAATTAACCGCCCGTCACCGGCGGGAAGAACGCCACTTCGCAGCCTTCGGTGACGCCGGTGTCGGCGTCGCACATGATCTGATTGCAGGCCATGCGCAGCAGCCGGCCTTCGCCCAGCGCCTCCTGCCACACGCCACCGCGCTCGATCAGCAGCGCGCGCACCGCGCCGACCGTGTGCAGGTCGTGCGGCAGCGCCAGCGTTTCGGTGGACGTGCCCAGCGTTTCGCGCACGCCGGCAAAAAATCGCAGCGTAATATTCATCTCATGGCTCTCAATGCAGTAAGGCGCTGAACGGGATGAAGCGCACCGTGTCGCCGGGCGCGATGGTCTGTCCCGGCGGATTGTCGATCAAGCCGTCGCCCCACACCGTCGACGTCAGCACGCCGGAACTCTGGTTGTGGAACAGTTCCAGGCCGCCGTCGTCGTTGATCCTGGCGCGCAAAAATTCGTTGCGGCGGTCCGCTTTCGGCCAGTGGAAATCGGCCCGCATCGCATACGCTGCCGGCGCCAGCGCCCGCGCGTCTTCCACGCCTTGCAGGCGCAGGATGAAGGGCCGCACGAACAGCAAAAACGTGACGAAGCTCGACACCGGATTGCCCGGCAGGCCGACGAAAAAGGCCTGCCCCACTTCGCCGAAGGCCAGCGGCTTGCCCGGCTTGACGGCGATCTGCCACAGGTTCAGGCGCCCTTCCGCTTCGACCGCCGGCTTGATGTGATCCTCCTCGCCGACCGAGACGCCGCCGGACGTGATAATCAAATCGTGGTCGCGCGCGCAGGCCCGCAGGGTGGCGCGGGTGGCCGCCAGCGAGTCCGGCACGATGCCGTGATCGGTGATGTCGCAGCCGAGATTTTCCAGCAGCGCGCGCAGCGTGTAGCGGTTGGAATTGTAGATCGCGCCCGGCGCCAGCGGCTCGCCCGGCATCGCCAGCTCGTCGCCGGTGAAGAACACGGCCACGCGCAGCTTGCGCCGCACCGGCAGCTCGGCCAGTCCGACCGACGCGGCCAGGCCCAGCTCCTGGCTGCGCAACCGCGTCCCGGCCGGCAGGATCACGCTGCCGGCCGTGATGTCCTCGCCGGCGCGGCGTATCCATTCGCCCGGCTTGGGCGCGTGGTTGACGGTGACGAAATTGGCGACCTGGTTGTCCACCAGTTCGCACTGTTCCTGCATGACGACGGCGTCGGCGCCTTCCGGGATCAGCGCGCCGGTGAAGATGCGCGCCGCGCTGCCCGGCAGCAAAGGCTGGCCGACGTGGCCGGCCGGTATCCGCTGCGACACCGTCAGCGTGGCCGAGCCGCTGACGCAATCGGCGGCGCGCACGGCGTAGCCGTCCATCTGCGTGTTGTCCATGGCCGGCACGTTGATGGCCGAGGTCTGCGCCCTGGCCAGCACGCGGCCGTTGGCGTTCAGCGTCGGTATCGTTTCCGTTTCGGCGACGGGGCGCGCGGCGGCCAGCAGGAAATCGAGCGCTACGCGCACGGCCATCAGCGGCTTGGGTTGGTACTCGCTCATAAATTTATCTTCACGTCATCATCACTTCATCACAGGCCGGTGTTGGCGGCGATATAGGCTTGCATCTTCGCGACGTCGGTCGACATCACGACAAATTTCTGCGGCAGCGCTTCGATGTTCTCGAAGCCGGGCGGCCGCGCGGCGTTCTCGCCCAGCGCGTCGAGGATGGTCTCGTTGAACTTCGCGGCCAGCGCGGTTTCGAGCACGATCATCGTCACGCCCGGCGCCATGTGTTCGCGCGCGACCTTGATGCCGTCGGCGGTGTGGGTGTCGATGACGATGCCGTAATCGTCGGCCACGTCGCGGATCGTGTCGAGGCGGTCCTTGTGGGTCGACTTGCCGGACTTGAAGCCGTATTTGGCGACCCGCTTGAATTCATCGCCGTCGCTGCCGGGCTGGCCCGACAAATCGAAGCCGCCGTGGGTGTCCACCTTGCGGAACAGGGCGCGCGTGCGTTCGCCGTCGCGGCCGACCAGGTCGTAGATGAAGCGCTCGAAGTTGGACGCTTTCGAGATGTCCATCGACGGGCTGCTGGTGTGATAGGTTTCGGCCGGCTTGCGCACGCGGTAGACGCCGGTGCGGAAAAATTCGTCGAGCACGTCGTTCTCGTTGGTGGCGGCCACCAGTTTGTCGATGGGCAGGCCCATCATGCGGGCGATATGGCCGGCGCAGATGTTACCGAAGTTCCCCGACGGGACCGTGAACGAGACCTTCTGTTCATTGGCGGTGGTGGCGGCCAGGTAGCCACGGAAGTAGTACACCACCTGCGCCACGACGCGCGCCCAGTTGATCGAATTGACGGTGCCGATTTTTTGCGCGGCCTTGAACGGCAGGTCGTTCGAGACCGCCTTCACCATGTCCTGGCAATCGTCGAACACGCCGTCGACGGCGATGTTGTGGATGTTCTCGTCCTGGAGGCTGAACATCTGCGCGGTCTGGAAGGCGCTCATTTTTTTATGCGGCGACAGCATGAACACACGGATGCCGCGCTTGCCGCGCATCGCGTATTCGGCGGCGCTGCCGGTGTCGCCGGAAGTGGCGCCGAAGATGTTGAGCTGACCGCCGCTCTGGGCCAGCGCGTGCTCGAACAGATTGCCGAGCAGTTGCATGGCCATGTCCTTGAACGCCAGCGTCGGGCCGTTCGACAGCGCCTGCAATACCAGCTTGCCGCCGCGGCCCTCTTCGAGCACGCGCAGCGGCGTGATCTGGCTCGCCTTTTCGCCGGCGCGGGCGTTGCGGTAGACTTCCTTGGTGTAGGTTTTGGCGGTCAGCGCGCGCAGGTCGGCGTCGGCGATATCGGTGGCGAACTTTTTCAGCACTTCATAGGCCAGGTCGGCGTAGGACAGCTTGCGCCACGCATCGAGTTCGGCGCCGCTCACCTGCGGGTAGTCGGCCGGCAGATACAGGCCGCCGTCCGGCGCCAGGCCGCCGAGCAGGATGTCGGAAAAGTGTTGGGGCGACGACGATGCGGCCGACGCGGCGGCGCGGGTAGACACGTATTGCATAGATGAGAAAAGTCCGGTTGGGCTGATAACTAAAACGCAGAACGGTGCGGTCGGATGACTATTATATGCGGCTGACGCGCCGCCGTGAACCCGGCGTTGTTTTCGGCCTGGCGGCGCGCCGGACGGCGTTGGAATGGGGGCGGGCCACGGTCGCTAAAGCGCCACCGCCGATGGTCGCGCTCCGCCACCATCAGCGCAGCCGCAGCGCGCGCAGTATCGGCTGGTAATCGTAGATCTGGACGCTGGCCCGCAGCGATGCGGCCAGCGCGGCGTCGCTCAGCGCGATGTGGTCGACGGCCTTCAAGATCTCGGTGCCGTTCAATGTCAGCAGCGCGGCGGCCAGCTGTTCGCGCAGCTCGGGCGCCAGCGCGTCGAGCGCGGCCAGCGCTTCGCCCTGCGGCGCGGCGGCGGCCGGCGCCTGTGGCGCCGTGCCGCGCCGGAAGTGCAGGCCCAATAAAGACTCCATGCAGTTGCAGATATCGTCGATGCGCCACGGCTTGTGGACGATGGCGTCGAAATCGGCCGTGGTCAGTTCCGTGTCCTGCTCCTTGAACGACGACGCCGTGATCGCCACGATGCGCACCGCGCGCCCGCCCGGCAGCGCGCGGATGCGCTGCGTCGCTTCGACGCCGTCCATCAGCGGCATGCGCCGGTCCATCCAGATGAAGTCGGGCCGCCAGCGCGTATACAGCTCGACCGCCGCCGCGCCGTCGGCCGCCTCGCGGATGTCGAAACCCAGGCCGGCCAGCAGCCGCACCAGCAGCAGCCGGTTCTCGGCCTGGTCCTCGACCACCATCACGCGGAAGCGCCGCTGCCCCATCTCCAGGCCGAGCGGAATGCCGGCCGCTCCCGGCGGCGCCGCCGTTTGCTCGGTGCGCACCAGCCGCACCGGCAGGCTGACGCGGAAATTGCTGCCCTGCCCCAGCGCGCTGCTGAAGGTCAGCGTGCCGCCCATCAGCTCGACGATGCGGCGCGAAATGGCCAGCCCCAGCCCCGTGCCCTGGTGGCGCGTGTCGTCGCCGACCTGCACGAAGGGCTCGAAGATGCTGAGCTGGTCCTGCTCGGCGATGCCGACGCCGTGGTCCTCGACTTCGATCAGCAGCTGCTCGCTGCGGCCCTGCGCGGTGCTCAGGCGCAGCGCCACGACGGCGCCGTCGGCGCTGGCCTTGACGGCGTTCGAAATCAGGTTGAGCATCACCTGGCGCAGCTTGGCCGAGTCGCCCTGGATATAGCGCGGGAAGTCCGGCGCCTGCTCCATGTGCAGCGACACGCCCTGTTCGCGCGCGCGCGGCAGCAGCATGTCGCGCACGTCGGCCACCATGCGCGGCAGGTCGAACGGCGCCGGCTTGAGCACCAGCTGGTCGGCCTCGATCTTGGCGATGTCGAGGACGTCGTTGATCAGCACCAGCAGATGGTCGCCGCTGCGGTGGATGATTTCCAGCGTCTCGCGGTTGGCCGTCGACAGCTCGGGATCGCGGCACAGCAGTTCCGAAAAGCCGAGGATGGCGTTGAGCGGCGTGCGCAACTCGTGGCTCATATTGGCCAGGAAGCGCGACTTGGCGGCCGTGGCGTCTTCGGCGCGCTGGCGCGCGGCGCGCTGCTCCTCGGCCAGCTTGCGTTCGGAGGCGTCGAAGAAGACGCAGGAATAATGGCCGTCGGCGTCGGTGTCCATGGTGTCGAGCGTGAACTGGGCCGGGAAGAATTTGCCGTCGCCGCCGCAGATTTCCAGCTCGCCGGCCCAGTGGCCGGCGCCGCGCAGCGCCGTCAGCACCTGGCCCAGTCGGTAGGCCAGCGTTTCATCGCGGCGCAGCAGTTCGGACAGCGGCAGGCCGGTGAGCCGGTCGGCCTCGCGCCCGGTCAGCCGCGCCACCGCCTTGTTGGCCGAGACGATGCGCAGGCCGCCCGTCAGCAGCAGCACGCCCTCGGACGTGTTTTCGACCAGCTGGTGCGAGATGCGCGCCGCCGCCGCGTGCGCGGCCTGGGCGCGCTGGTAGCTTTCCTCGCGCTTGCGCGAGGTGATGTCGCTCAACACGCCGACCACGCGCAGCGGCACGCCGGCGCCGTCGCGGCGGGTCTGGCCGCGCGCGCGGAACCAGCGGTAGGCGCCGTCGGCGCAGCGCAGCCGGTATTCGATGTCGTAGGGCGTGCGCCCGCTCTGGTCGACCAGGTGGGCGCGGAAGGCGGCCAGCACGTCGGCCTGCTCGTCGGGGTGCAGGCGCGAGGCCCAGCTATCGAGGACGTCGGGGAATTCATCGACGCCGGCGTAGCCGAGCAGGCTGCGGAACTGGCGCGACCACCAGAACGGGTTGCGCGGGTTGACCGGATCGCCGGCGATCACTTCCATGTCCCAGATGCCGTCGCTGAGTAGCTCGCGGCTCAAGTCGAAGCGCGTCAGCACGCGCTCCTTTTCCAGTTCGGTGATGCGCAGGGCGGTGATGTCGGTGACGGCGCCGGCCATGCGCAGCGGCCGGCCGGCGGCGTCGCGGAAGGTCGCGCCGCGCGAGCGGAACCAGCGATAGTCGCCGCCGTGCACGCGCATCTGGTAACTGACGTCGTACGGGGTGGCGCCGCTGCGGTCGGCCAGGTGGGCGGCGAAGGCGGCCAGCGTGGCGGCGTGGTGGTCGGGATGCAGCAGCGCGGCCCAGTCGCCCAGCGTGTGCGGGCAGTCCTGGTCGTCGCCGTATTGGAGCAGGTGGCGGAACTGTTCGGAGCACCAGAAGCGATTGTCCGGGTCGAGCGGATCGGCGCAGTCGATGCTCATGTCCCACAGGCCTTCGCTGGTGGCCTGGCTGACCAGCGCGAAGCGCACGCTTTCGTCGGCGTGCTGTTCGTGCAGCGCCTGCAAGCGCTCGACTTCGCGCCGCAGCGTGGCGTTGGCGCCTTGTTCGGCGGCCAGCTGGCGTGACAAGTCCCGTTCGCGGCCGGCGCCGTCGAGGATGGGGGAAGCTGTATCACGAGCCGATTCCATGCACTGCCCTTTCGCAGATCGCGTGCGCGCCGTGCGCCGTGCCCGTATGAGCGGCAGCCGAGGCCGGGCCGGACTCACGCGGGCACCGGGCGATTTTACCGGAATAGGCGGGCTTGCGCTGCGCCGCCGCGACGCGGGCGTTGTATTTTCAACATCGGCGGGCGGCGGCGGCGCAAGGCGGAATAAAGTCGGGCGACCTAGCAGGCCGCATGGTTGACGGTGATGACGTGGATCGCCAGTCCGCCCAGCGAGGTTTCCTTGTATTTGTCCTGCATGTCGGCGCCGGTCTGGCGCATCGTTTCGATCACTTCGTCGAGGCTGACGAAGTGGGTGCCGTCGCCCCTCAGGGCCAGCGAGGCGGCGGTGATGGCCTTGACCGCGCCCATGCCGTTACGCTCGATGCAGGGAATTTGCACCAGGCCGCCGATCGGATCGCACGTCATGCCCAGATGATGCTCGATGCCGATTTCGGCCGCGTTCTCGATCTGCGCGTTGCTGCCGCCGAGCGCCGCCACCAGGCCCGCCGCCGCCATCGCGCAAGCCACGCCGACTTCGCCCTGGCAGCCGATTTCGGCGCCGGAGATCGACGCGTTACGCTTGCACAGCATGCCGATGGCGGCCGCCGTCAGCATGAAATCGCGCACGCCGGTGACCGGATCGCTGGGCCGGCAATCCTGCGCGTAGTAGCGCAGCACGGCCGGGATGATGCCCGCCGCGCCGTTGGTGGGCGCCGTGACGACGCGGCCGCCGGCGGCGTTTTCCTCGTTGACCGCCATCGCGTACAGGCTCACTTGATGCAGCGCGTCGTGCGGCAGGTCGTTGGCGCGGTTGTCGGACGCCTTGGCGTCGCAGGCCATGCGCCACAGGTCGGCGGCGCGGCGCTTCACTTTCAG
Source organism: Rugamonas sp. (assembly GCF_025354735.1). Classification (GTDB taxonomy): domain Bacteria; phylum Pseudomonadota; class Gammaproteobacteria; order Burkholderiales; family Burkholderiaceae_D; genus Rugamonas. The sequence continues at coordinate 47,387 of NZ_JANXMI010000048.1, read as the reverse complement.
GCCGCCGGGCAGCTGGCCCGGCGTGTCCAGGCCCTTGGCGATGCAGTCGCTCATCACCCGCCAGATATTGTCGAGGCCCGCGTCGAGCTGCTCGCCGCTGATCTTGACGCACTCGTTCGCGCGCAGCATTTGCGGTATCGTCAGGCCGCTGCGCACGCCGTGTTCGAGCAGCTGGTCCATCGTATCGAAGGGATAGGGGATGGCCGACGGCGTCGCCTCAACCTGGGCCGCGGCGGCGGCCTGCCCTTCCCCTTCGGCGCGGATAAAGCCGCCGCCGACCGAGTAAAACACCTTGTCGACGGTGGCGCCGCCGGCGCGCGTGAGCGTGAAGCGCATGCCGTTCGGATGCTCGGGCAGCGATTCGCTCTTGTGGAATACCAGGCCGCTGGCGACCTTGAACGGCACCTTGCGCACGCCCAGCAGATTGAGTTCGCCGGCCGCTTCGGCGTCGGCCAGCATCTGGTCGACGGCCGTCGGCACCACGCCCTGCGGCGTCTCGCCCATCAGGCCGAGGATCACCGCCTTGTCGGTGGCGTGGCCGATGCCGGTCAGCGCCAGCGAGCCATACAGGGCGGCCTGCACCCCGATGACGTCATCCAGTGGACCACACTCAATCAGGAAACGGCGCGCCGCCAACATCGGTCCCACGGTGTGGGAACTGGACGGCCCTATGCCGATTTTAAACAGATCAAATACGCTCATGTCCATGGGATGTCTCTTTATTTATATTATTTATATTGTTTATATTGTCAGCGCCGCCGCGACCGCAAGCGCGACCGCGACCGATCAAGCGGCCTTGCTGATGCTGACGTCGACGTTGGCCAGCATGTCGGCCACCATCTGCTCGACGCCGATGCTGGCGCGCCAGCCCCAATCGGCCGTCGCCTGCGCGTCGTCGAGGCTTTGCGGCCAGGTGTCGGCGATGGCCTGGCGGCTGTCCGGCTTGTAGCCGATCTTGAAGTCGGGCAGCGCGCCCGCGATGGCGGCGGCCAGCTGCTCCGGGTTGAACGACACGCCGGCCAAGTTGTAGGCGGAGCGGATCTTGACCTGCTCCTTGGGCGCGTCCATCAACTCGATGGTGGCGCGGATCGCGTCGGGCATGTAGATCATCGGCAGCGTCGTTTGCGGGCCGAGGAAGCATTCATAGCGCTCGCCGCGCAGCGCCGCGTGGAAGATGGCGATCGCATAGTCGGTGGTGCCGCCGCCCGGTGGCGACTTGAAGCTGATAATGCCCGGATAACGGATGCTGCGCACGTCCACGCCGTACTTGATGAACTAGTATTCGCTCAGGCGCTCGCCGGCCAGCTTGCTGATGCCGTAGATGGTGGTCGGATCCATCACCGTCATCTGCGGCGTGTTCACGGCCGGCGTGTTCGGGCCGAAGGCGGCGATCGACGAGGGCCAGAAGATGCGCAGCGGCTTGCCGATGGCGCCGCGCTCGCGCGCCACTTCGAGCACGTTGAGCAGGCCGTCCATGTTCAGCGTCCACGCCTTCAGCGGCGCCGCTTCGCCGGTGGCCGACAGCATCGCCGCCAGCTGGTAAATCTGCGTGATGCCTTCGTCGGTGACGATTTTGCACAGCGCGTCCTTATCGAGCACGTTGAGCGTAGTGTAACGGGCGGCGTTATACAGGTTGGTGGTGCTGATGTCGCTGGCGAGGACGTTGTGCGCGCCGTGCTGCGCGGCCAGCGCTTCCACCAGTTCGCTGCCGATTTGGCCGTTGGCGCCGATGACGAGGATGCGTTCCATATGCGTTCTTTCTATTTTTCGACTGTTTTTTTGACTGATTTATTTGCTGAGCAGGCCGAGTTCATGGCCGGCCTGTTCGAAGGCCTTGAGCACCGTCTCGAGCTGGGCCCGCGTATGCGCCGCCGACAGCTGGACCCGCACGCGCGCCTGGCCCATCGGGACCACCGGGTAGAAGAAGCCGCTGAGCAGCACGCCCAGCTCATACATGCGCGCCGCGAATTTCTGCGCCACCGGCGCCTCGAACAGCATCACCGGCACCACCGGGTGCGTGCCCGGCTTGATGGTGAAGCCGATGCGCTCGATCTCGGCGCGGAAGTAGGCCGTGTTTTCATGCAGGCGGTCGCGCAGCTCGGTCGACGTCGACAGCTTTTTCAGCACCGCCAGCGAGGCGCCGGCGATCGATGGCGCCAGCGTGTTCGAGAACAAATAGGGACGCGATTTCTGGCGCAGCATGTCGATCACTTCCTTGCGCGCCGACGTGAAGCCGCCCATCGCGCCGCCCAGCGCCTTGCCCAGCGTGCCGGTGATGATGTCGATGCGGCCCATGACGTTGTGGTGCTCGTGGGTGCCGCGGCCGGTGGCGCCCATGAAGCCGGAGGCGTGGCATTCGTCTATCATCACCAGCGCGCCGTACTTGTCGGCCAGGTCGCAGATCTTGTCGAGTTGGGCGATGGTGCCGTCCATCGAGAACACGCCGTCGGTGACGATGACCTTATGGCGCTTGCCGGCGGCGGCCTGCAACTGCGCTTCCAGGTCGGCCATGTCGTTGTGGGCGTAGCGGTAGCGCGCGGCCTTGCACAGGCGGATGCCGTCGATGATGGAGGCGTGATTGAGCGCGTCGGAGATGATGGCGTCGTTCTCGTCGAACAGCGGCTCGAACAAGCCGCCGTTGGCGTCGAAGGCGGCCGCGTACAAGATCGTGTCTTCGGTGCCGAGGAAGGTGGAGATGGCCTGTTCCAGTTCCTTGTGCACGGTCTGGGTGCCGCAGATGAAGCGCACCGACGACAGGCCGTAGCCGTATTTTTCGGTCGCCTCGATGGAAGCCTGGGCCACCCACTGCTCGCCGGACAGGCCGAGGTAATTGTTGGCGCACATATTAATGAGTGTGCGGCCGTCGTTGCCCACCACTTCGGCGCCCTGGCGCGACGCCAGCACCCGTTCCGGTTTGTACAAGCCCTGCTCGCGCAGCTGGTCGAGGTTCTGTTGCAGGCCGCTGAAAAAGGCGTTCTTGGTTTGCTCGCTCATGGTGTTCCTCTATGAAGGGTGGCGCTGGCCGCTTGACCGATAGGCGCACGATGTTGTACCGTGTTCCGCAGAGAGTGGCGATGCGGCATCCGCAACGATTCCCCTGGTATCTTAAAAATCCGTTATGTCGAACTAAAATTCAATATATCGAATTTTACCGAAGGCCGCCGAACTGCGCAAGGCGCGCAATGCGGTTCTGGCCCGATTTTGCCGACGGTTCCCCTATAAGTTAGCGCATGCGCCGAATAAAACAATGAAAACACCTGTTTCGACGAACGCCCCGCCCGAAGTCGGCGCCGCCCTGCAACGCCTGCGCCTGGCGCGCGGGCTGACGCTGGAGGATTTATCGCGGATCGCCGGCGTGTCGAAGTCGATGCTGTCGCAGATCGAGCGCGAAAAAGCCAATCCCACCATCGCCATCACCTGGCGCCTGGCCAACGCGCTCGGCGTGCAGATCGGCGAATTGCTGTCGAGCGTGGAAAAGGATATCGAAACCATCCGCGTGCTCGACGCGCACGAGACGCCCACGCTGCCCGGCAATCACGCCGGCTACGTGCTGCGCATCCTGGGGCCGATGGAACTGGCCGGCAAATACGAGTGGTATGAATTGACGCTGGCGGCGGGCGGCGAGCTGGTGTCGCAGCCGCACGACCCCGGCGCCACCGAGCATCTGACGCTGCTGCACGGCGCGGTCGAAGTCGAAGTGGGCGCGCAAAAAAAGAAGGTCAAGCTGGGCGCCACCGCGCGCTATCCGGCCGACCAGCCGCACGCGATCCGCAACGTCGGCAAGAGCGAGGCCAAGGCGCTGCTGGTGGTGATACACCGCTAGGAGGGACAGCGCCAGGATTTGCAGGGAAAATAAATCGGGTATATACTCGCATTTATGACCTTCCCTTGCTATAACACCGCTCTGCGCACCGCCGCCCGCGTCGTCACGGCGGCCTACGACGACGCCCTCGCCCCGATGGGCATCGGCTCGGCCCAGTACACGCTGCTGAAAATGCTGGCCGGGCCGGAGCCGATGGCGCTGACGGAGCTGGGCGCGAAAATGCGCCTGGACCGTTCCACCGTCGGCCGCAATGTGCGGGTGCTGGAAAAAAACAGCCTGCTCACGCTGGGCACGGGCGCCGATGCGCGCGAGACCACGGTGGCGCTGAGCGCCGCAGGACGCGCCATGCTGAAGGCGGCGACGCCGCTGTGGGACAAGGCGCAGCGCGCGTTCGAGGCGCGCATCGGCAAGGATGCCGCGCACGGCTTGCGGGACTTGCTGCAAACGCTGGAGTAATCGTTGTTGGCGGTGCCGCGCGGCGGGCCGGCGCATCGTCACTCAGGCGCCGTCCGACCGTGGCGCGTGAAAAAGCCGCCTCGCCCGGAGGCGGCGGCGCTTTAATCGCGCCCTCTTACTATTCTCTTTTATCGTTCGACTTTAGCGCTCAACATCAGCTGCGCGACTTGTTCGGCGACGTCGATCTGCACCCAGTGGCCGGCGGCCAGTTCATGCAACTCACCGTGCTTCAGATGCGACTTCAAATGACGCGCCACGCCCACATTCAGATACGGATCGGTCTCGCCCCAGATCAGCTGCACCGGCACGGTCAGCTGCGCCATTTTGTGCAGGCGGGCGCTGTTGCGGTCCGCTTCGGCGAACAGCTGCGCCGTCATTTGCGCAAAGGCCGGCGCGGAACTGGGTTGCTGGCGGAAGTTGTTGTCGATGAGCGGGCCCAGGAATTCGGCGTACAGCGCCTTGTGCTCGGCCTGTAACTCGGCCTGGAATTGCGCGCGCTGGAAATTGAGCACGAAGCCGAATTGCTCGGGGCTGCGCAGCATCGCTTGCGTCAGCGCTTTCAGGCTGGGCGTGGCGAACAATTCGATGAGTTCCGGATAGCGTATGGTCGGCGCGGCGTCGTAGACGGAGTTCAGCAACACCACCGATGCGACGTGCTGCGGGTAGTCGATGGCGTAGTTGACGGCGGCGGCGCCGGACGAATCGTGGCCCACCGGGACGATGCGGCCCAGTTCCAGTGTCTGCACCACCGCGTGCAGGTCGCCGACCTGCTGCGCGAAGCTGTAGGCGGCGCCGGGCAGCTTGTCGGACTTGCCGAAGCCGAGGAAATCGAAGGCCACCACGCGGCGGCCGGTGGCGGTCAGGTGCGGCACGAGGTAGTCGTAAATGTGGAGATTGTCGGGGAAGCCGTGCATCAGCACGAAGGCCGGGCCGGTGCCGGGATAGTCGCGCACGTAGATGCTGCCCTGTTCGCGGGCGATATGGTGTTCCTGGAAGGTGTTTGCGTGGCTCATGATGGATCCTGTCGGGTGGGCTGGGGAATATGCGGGCAGATACCCGCTTAGTGAAACGAGTATATACCCGCATTTGTGCGAGTTCAAGGAGATTTTGGAAAAATTCGATGCGCGTGGACGGGAAGTGGCGCGCCGGCGGCGGCGCGCCTACTTATCTACTGATCGACCTTGCCTGCTTGATCGACTTTAGCCGGACCGCGATGTTCAGATCGGCGCGCCGGGCGGGATCGCCGGCATCGCGGGCAGTTTGACGCTGCGCGGGTCGGCCAGGTAACGGGCGATTAAATCGGCGGCTTCGCGGCGGCTGGCGGCGGTGGCGCCGGTGCCGGGATTTTTCGTCAGCCACTGCCCGAAGTCGCGCGTCTGCCGGCGCACCTCGGCGTCCACGTTGGCATGCAGCTTGCCGCCGTCGAGCAGGTTCAGCGTGGCGTCCAGCAGCACCCAGTCGGCCGCCAGTTGCACCGATTCGCCCGCCGGGATCACGGCCGGCACCGGCGCGCGCTTCCAGCTGCGCTCATACAGCGTCGCCAGCACTTCCTGCACGCCGGGCTGCCGCGGGTCGCGCGCGTGCTGCCACGCGAGGCGGTTGACGCGGCCGGCGTCCAGCAGGAAGCCGGCCGTCTGCGCGGCGCCCGCCTCCACCGCCGCGTAGGCGTCGAACACATTGTTCATGCGCGTGCCGAAGTATTCGCGGTTGCGCTCAAAGCCCTGCGCCGGCGGCGTCAGCACGTCGAGCACATGGTCCGGCAGCGCCAGGTATTCGGCCCGCAGGCTGTCGGCCAGCCGGGTCAGCGCGGCGCGCTGGACGGCCGGCGCGATGGGCCGCACGCCGCCGGCGGCGACGCCGTTCTTGACGTCGCCGCTGGTGCTGTAATCGAATTCGCCGCCGCCGACCAGGCGCGCCAGCGCCTCGGCCTGATAGCGCTGCAACAGGTAGACCGGCACCAGACGCGCTTCCAGTTCGCCGATCTGGCGCGCGTCCGGCAGCACCGCCGTCGAAAAGGTTTGCAGCGCGCGCCGGCGCACGGCGGTCAGCTGGTCCCAGGTCTGGATCGAGTCCGGGCCGTAGTCCCACAGCAGGCCGTCGGGATGGCTGGCGCCGGGGGCGCGGGCGTCGTTGTCGCTGACGTAGCTCAGATGCGCGGCGCCGGCCTCGCGCCGCAGTTGTTCCAGCGCCGCCGTTTCCTGCGCGCCGGCGCCGAACTGGCCGTAGACGTAGTTGACGATGTAGTCGTCCCACGGGCCGACGCCGACGCCGTAGGCATCGGCCACGTCGACCTCGCCGTGGTCGTCGAGCTTGAGCACCGGGTGCGGATAATCCATCACCGAGCCGTTGCCCATGCGGCTGGCGGCGAAGTTGTGCGCGAAGCCGAGCGTGTGGCCGACTTCGTGGGCGGCCAGCTGGCGCAGGCGCGCCATCGCCATCTGCTGCGCCGCCTGCGCCTTGGCGCCGTCGGCGCCCTTGCCGAACGGCGCCAGCAGGCTTTCGGCGATCAGGATGTCCTGGCGCACGCGCTGCGAGCCGAGCGTGACTTCGCCGCGTATGATTTCACCGCTGCGCGGGTCGACCAGCGCGGCGCCGTAGGACCAGCCACGCGTGGCGCGGTGGGCCCAGTGGATCATGTTGTAGCGGATATCCATGGCGTCGGCGCCTTCGGGCAGCAGCTCGACGCGGAAGGCGTCCTTGAAGCCGGCCTTTTCAAAGGCGCTGCTCCACCAGCGCGCGCCTTCGAGCAGCGCGCTGCGCACCGGCTCGGGCGCGCCGCGGTCGAGGTAGTAGACGATGGGCTTCTTGACCGCGCTGACGGCGGCCGTGGGGTCGGTTTTTTCGAGCCGGTGGCGGATCTGCCAGCGCGTATCGAGGCCGCCCGACAGCGGTGCGGCGAAGTCGAAGTAGCCGGCGTCGAAGCCGCCCGAATAGGGATGGTAGGCGCGCCGCTGGTAGCCGGCGTCGGGCAGGCGCACCAGGCTCACATGCTGGCGCATCGACAGGCTGGCCGGATCGGCGGCGACGTCGCGCACGTAATCGGCCTTGCCCGGCCCCTGGAACGTCAGCAGCGCTTCCAGTTCCACGTTGTCGGGAAAGGCCTTGGCCTGCGCGGCCAGCACGGCGCTGCGCGCGGGGTCGACCTTGTAGGCGCCTTGTTTGGCGTCGTCGAGGCGGGCCGCGATGCCGTGCCAGTCCGACAGCAGGAAGCTGGAAAAGTCGACCAGCTGGCGGCCGCCGTCGCTGTTCAGGATCGCCCCGGACCACAGCACCGCGCTGGCGAACGATTCGCGCACGGCGGCGCGTTCGTCGGCGTCGGCGGAGGCGGCGATGTAGCGCGTGTTGTCCTGCACCAGGAAGATCTGGGCGCCGTGCTTTTCAAAGCGCACCACGCGCAGCTCGCCGGCCTGGGCCCGATCGAGGCCGACGTCGTTGGAGCCGAGCGCATAGGGCAGCGATGTCGTCAGCAGCAAGGGCTGGTCGAGCTGCGCGGCCGTCAGCGACAGCAGCACCCTGCCCTTGTCGGCATCGCGCCAGATGTCGATGAAGCCGGGCTGCGATTGCAGGCCCCGGGTCAGCGTGGCGTAGGCGCCCGGCGCCGGCCCGGCCGCCGGCGCATCGGCATGGGCCGGCACCGCGCCGCAAAGAAGGAAGGCAAGCAGGGCCTGGGCCGGTTTCAGTTTCAGCCTCAGTTTCAACTGCAGTTTCAGTGTCGGTTTCAGTGTCGGTTTCATTCGGGCTCGAAGTGGTGGGCGGCGCCGACGATGATAGCGCCCTTCTGAACGAAACTGAAACGTTAACGTGACGACGGGGGCGGTTTTATTTGGCGACCAGCGCGTCGATGGCGGCCGGCGCCAGCGCGATCGGCGCGCGCCAGGTGCCCAGCCACTTGGTCAGCTGGTCGGCCGGGATCGGACGGCTCATGAAGTAGCCCTGGCCCTGGTCGCAGCCCAGCGCCGCCAGCAGGCGCCACACCGCTTCGCTCTCTATCCCCTCGGCCACCACGCGCAGGCCCATGTTGTGACCCAGGTCGATGGTCGAGCGCACGATCTTGGTGTCGCCGGCGTCGTTCTCCATATTGAGCACGAACGATTTGTCGATCTTCAGCTCATCGACCGGCAGCCGCTTCAGATACGCCAGCGAGGAGTAGCCGGTGCCGAAATCGTCGATCGACAAATCGACGCCCATGGCGTGCAGGCGTTCCAGCGTCTGCTGGGCGCGCACCGGATCGTCCATGATGGCGCTCTCGGTGATTTCGAGGCAGAACGAGGTCGGCGACAGCTGGTGGCGGGCCAGGATGTCGGCGAATTTGACCGGCAAATCCTGGTCGAGCAAATCGCGGGTCGACAGGTTGACCGACACTTTCAGGTGGATGCCCTGGGCCGCCATGTCGTGGCACAGCTGCGCCGACTGGTCCAGCACCCAGCGCGTGAGCACGCGGATAAAGCCGGTCTGCTCGGCGAAGGGGATGAATTCGTCGGGGAAGACGTTGCCGCGCTCCGGGTGCATCCAGCGCACCAGCGATTCCACGCCGACCACCTTGCCGCTTTCGAGCACCATCTTCGGCTGCACGTAGAGGCGGAATTCGTTGCGCTCGATCGCGTTGCGCAATTCGGTCAGCAGCGACAAGCTCTTTTCGCTGGACTTGTCGATGCTGGCGTCGTACACCACGGCGCCGTAATTGCGCTGCTTGGCCGCGTACATCGCCACTTCGGCCATGCTCAATAAGGCTTCGCCGCTGGCGCCGTGGTCGGGATAGCCGGCCACGCCGAGGCCGGCGCCGATGTCGACCATCTGGTCTTCCAGCGACAGCGGCGTCTCCAGCGCCTGCAGCACGTCGGCCGCCACGACCTGCGCCTGTTCGATGTCGAAGCCGGGCAGCAGGATGGCGAATTCGTCGCCGCCCAGGCGCGCCACCTGCGCCGACGAGTGGCGCCGGTTCACCAGCAGCAGTTGCAGGCGGCCCGCGACCTGGCGCAGCAGCGCGTCGCCGAAGCTGTGACCCATGACGTCGTTGACGTGCTTGAAGCGGTCCAGGTCCATCATCAGCACGAACACCGAGTGGTCGCGTTTTTTGGCGTCGACGATGGCGTCGTTGAGCAGCAGCAGGAACTGGGCGCGGTTGGGCAGATTGGTCAGCGTGTCCCAGTAGGCGAGACGGCGGATTTCCTGTTCGCGCTTGGCGATCCCTTCGCGCATGCTGTCGAAGGCGTGGGCCAGGGCGCCGATTTCGTCCTGGCGCGAGGTGTCGATCTGGCTCTTGTAGTCGCCCTGTTCGAGGCGCTTGGCGGTGACGGTCAATTCCGTCAGCGGCTGGGCGATGCGCTTGGCCGTCAGCACGCTGGCGATGGCGGAGATGACGATGCCGGCGGCCGTCAGGAACATCAGCCAGCGCTCCAGGCGCGCATATTCGGCGGTCGCCTCGTCGATCGAGCGCGCCAGCACCACGCTGGCGGTCTGGCCGTTGTCCTCGCCGATCGGCAGCAGGCGGGCGCTGTATTTGGCGCTTTCGATATTGAGGTCGAAGGGGCCGCCGTACAGCTGCGCCGGCGCCTTCGCCTTCAGTTGCGCCACCAGGCTGTCGATCGAGGGGCCGACGAAGGTCGAGCCGACGGCCAGCCAGTCGCCGCGCGTGTCGTGGGTGATGATGGTCGTTTGCAGGGCGCTCACTTCGCGCATGTCGTTGGCCAGCGGCCGGTCGATGGGGAAGGTCATCACGACCCAGCCGATGGTGACCGGGGCCTTGACCGGCATGACGACGATCTGGTACGGCCGGCGGTCGACGATGGCGACGCCGTTGGCGCCGTCGGACTGTTCGGCCTTGTCGAGCATGCTGACGACGAGTTTTTCCAGCCCGGCCGACTGGGCCGGATTGGTCGAGACGCTGATCTTGCGGTCGGCGCCGACCAGGATGGCCAGCGAGGCCTTGATGCGGCGGCCGCTGTTGGCCAGCGCCGATTCGATGGTGGCGTGGTCGCTGTCGTCGTTGTTGCCGATGGCGGCGACGAAGGCGGTGTCGCGCGCCAGCAGGCGCGCGCCGAAGCGCAGGCTCTGGGCGTTCTGGTCGAGCAGGCGGCGGAACACCTTGGCGCCGTTATTGAGTTCGCCGGCGATGGAGCTGCGGGCGTTGCTGTCGATACCGCGCTGGATGACCAGCAGGCCCAGCACCTGCACCACCACGATCAGCACCAGGAACAGGGTGACGATGCGGCTTTCGAGGCTGCGGAAGCGGATCAACGCCGGTTCCCCTTACAGGTCGGACGCCGGCGCGTCGCCGTCGGCCGAGGGCGGCTTGAGCGCCAGTTTGAAGACGGCCGTGGCCACGGCGTCGCTGGCCTTGACCGTCAGCGCCTGCTCGGCGGTGGCGCCGCCGACGGCCGCGTAGTGCCAGGCCTTGAGCGTGTATTTGCCGGCGGCCGGCAAGTCGATGCGGGCGGCGCCGGCGCTGTCGGTCTTGGCGTAGTACGGCGTGTCGACCACCTTCACGTAGGCCAGCATCTTGTCGTGGATGTTACAGCCGAGGACGACGAGGCCGGCCTTGTCGAACAGTTGCGGCGCGGCCGCCACGCCGGAGTACAGCTTCTGGTCGAATTTGTGCGGCGCCGAAAACGAGTAGACGTGGTGGCGCACCTTGTCGTTGTTGGGGAAGGAAATCAGGCTGCCGGTCTGGACCACCGTCACCAGCGGCCGGAATTGCAGGCCGCGCTGTTCGATGGTGCCGGGCTTGAGCGCCCTGGGCGCGTTGCCCGCCTCCGCCTCGGCATAGGCGACGACGTCGGGCAGCGGCTTGCCGGCGGCGTCCTGGACCTGCACGGCGAGCACCGCGGCACCGGCGCCGCCACTTGCCATCAGCAAGGCACCCGCCACAGCGAACGCCAAGGCGTTCGCCAAGGCGGACGCCATCATGGTCGGCAAGACGGGGCGGAATGCGGCGGGAGCGGTCATCGATAGCCTGGTAAGGAAAACGTCGTTCTATTGTAGCGCTTGGGCAAAAAAAAGGCCGTAGTTGATTGCTGCCCTCGCCGCGTTTTCGGATTTTATTTGTTGCTTTACGTCATCACACGGTCATAATTTCCAGCTAACATGACACGATATACATAGACTAGGCGATACTCCGTGAATTCCGTCCCTGCCGCGCTGCCCGACGCGAGCGCGCCGCCGCGCGCTCCGAATGTGACCAATGTGGCCAACGTAACTTATCTGGCGCCGCCGACGGAACAAGCCGCCGAAGAAGCGCAACTGCGCGCCCATCTGCTCGACATCATCGTGCGCCGCCAGCTCAGCGCCCTGTTCCAGCCCATCATCCACATGCAAAGCGGCGCCGTGATCGCCTACGAGGGCTTGATACGGGGCCCGGCCGACAGTCCGCTGCACGCGCCCATGAATCTGTTCAAGGCCGCGCGCGCCAACGGCCTGATGCTGGAAGTGGAACACCTGTGCCGGCGCGTGGTGCTGGAACGCTTCGCCGAGCTGGCGCTGCCAGGCAAGCTGTTCCTCAACGTCAGCCCGGAAATCCTGTTGCAGCGCGAAGCGCGCCACGGCCAGACGCTGGAGGCGCTGGCGCAGATCGGCATCAACCCGGACCGCATCATCATCGAGCTGACCGAGAACCAGCCGACCTACGACTACGACGCCATGCGCGAGGCTGTGCTGCATTACCGCAACATGGGCTTCCAGATCGCCATCGACGACCTCGGCGAAGGCTTTTCCAGCCTGCGCCTGTGGTCGGAACTGCGGCCGGAATACGTCAAGATCGACATGCACTTCATCCAGGGCATCAACACCGACCCGGTCAAGCTGCAATTCGTGCGCTCCATCCAGCAGATCGCCGACAAGTCCGACACGCTGGTCATCGCCGAGGGCATCGAAACCCAGGCCGAGCTGCTGGTGTTGCGCGACCTCGGCGTGGCCTACGCCCAGGGTTACCACCTGGGGCGGCCCAACGCCCAGCCGGCCCAGACGGCGCCGGCCGAAGTGGTCAAGGCGCTGGCGCGCAACGGCGTGGCGGTCTACCCGCAGCGCGGCGCCGAAAAGAGCGGCGCCAGCATCACCAAGCTGCTGAACCAGGTGGCGACGGTGCCGACGAGCATGCTCAACAACCAGGTCTATGAATTGTTCATGGCCGATCCCAAGCTGCTGATTATTCCCGTCGTCGACGATGGGGTGCCGCTGGGCCTCATCAACCGCTTCGAGATGATCGACCATTTCGCGCGGCCCTATCAGCGCGAACTGTACGGCAAGAAATCGTGCCGCCTGCTGATGGATGCCCAGCCGCTGATGGCCGACCGCGACACCAGTTTGCAGGAGCTCAGTTTCATGATGGCGCAGGCCGAGGCCCACCACCTGTACAACGGCTTCATCATCACCGAAAACGGCCGCTACCTCGGCATGGGCACGGGCCACGAGCTGATGCGCGAAATCACGCAGATGCAGATCACGGCGGCGCGCTACGCCAATCCGCTGACCCAGCTGCCGGGCAATGTGCCGATCAACGAGCATATCGAGCGGCTGCTGGCGAGCGGCGCGCGGTTCTGGGTCTGTTATTGCGACCTCGACCATTTCAAGCCCTTCAACGACGTCTACGGCTACCGCCGCGGCGACGACGTGATCGAGATGACCGGCCGCATACTGGGCAACCACTGCGACGCCGACCGCGATTTCATCGGCCACATCGGCGGCGACGATTTCATGATCCTGTTCCAGAGCGAGGACTGGGAATTGCGCTGCCAGGCCATCCTGGCCGAGTTCGAGCTGGGCGCGCGCGACTTTTACAGCGCCGAGGACCGCGCCGGCGGCGGCTACGTCAGCGAAGACCGCCAGGGCGCGAAGGTGTTTTATGCGCTGATGAGTTTATCGCTGGGCGTCATCAAGGTCGAGGCCCAGCAATATTATTCCCACCACCAGATCGCCATGGCGGCCACCGACGCGAAGAAACAGGCTAAAAAAATCCACGGCAACAGCCTGTTCCTGGACCGCCGCCAGCTCGGCTGAGCGGCCGCGCCGTGCCCTCCCCGGGCCGACCCGGCCTCAGGCGCGGCGCGCGACGCGCCAGCGCCGGGCCTGGCTCTGCGCGGCGGCCAGCTGCTCGGCCGTGAGCTGGGCGGCGACCAGCTTGCGCTTGCCGCGCGCCGCGTCGTCGCCGGCGTCGGCCGCCAGCGCTATCCACATGTAAGCGAGCACCGGATCGCGCGCCACGCCGCGTCCGCCGTGGTACATGCCGCCCAGGTTGAAGCGGGCCAGCGTGTGGCCCTGCTCGGCCGCGCGCCGATACCAGTCGAGCGCCTGGCCGTCGTCCTTCGGCACGCCCTGGCCGTTGGCATACATCACGCCCAGATTGTTTTGCGCGCTGGCGTCGCCCTGGTCGGCGGCGCTGCGATACCAGGCGGCGGCGCGGGCCTCGTCCCGGGTCACGCCGTGACCGTTGGCATAGATGACGCCGACGTTGAACTGGGCGTTGGCCGCGCCCTGCTCCGCCGCCTGCCGGTACCAGGCCAGCGCGCGCCCGGCGTCGCGCTGCACGCCCCGGCCGTGGGCGTACATGCCGCCCAGATTGTATTGCGCCATCATGTGGCCGGCCTCGGCCGCGCGCTGATACCACCAGAAGGCGCGCGCCTCGTCGCGCGCCACGCCACGGCCGTTGGCCAGCATCACGCCGAGGTTGAACTGGGCGTCGCTGTCGTCCTGCTCGGCGGCCCGCGACAGCCAGGCATAGGCGCGCAGCTGGTCGGCCGCCACGCCACGGCCCTGGGCGTAGGCGACGCCGAGCTGGCGCTGCGCCACCGCGTGGCCCTGCGCCGCCGCCTGCCGGAACCAGGCCAGGGCTTGGGCGTCGTTGCGGGCCGCGCCCTGGCCGCGCCGGTACATCAGGCCCAGCTGAAGCTGCGCCGTGGCGTCGCCCTGCATCGCGGCCTTGCGCAGCCAGGCCAGCGCCAGCGGGTAGTTGCGCCTGGCGCCGTGGCCGCGCGCGTAAGCGTCGCCCAGCAGCGTCTGCGCGCTGGCCACGCCCTGCTCGGCCGCGCGGCAAAACCAGGCCAGCGCCAGTTCCCGGTTGCGCACCACGCCCCGGCCCTGGCGGTACATCAGCCCCAGGTTTTGCTGGGCCGATGCGTCGCCCTGCAAGTCGGCGCGGCGGAACCAGCACACGGCCTCGGCGTCGTCGCGGGCCACGCCACGGCCGTTGTGATACATCGCCCCCAGATGGTTTTGCGCGAAGGCCAGGCCTTGCAGGGCGGCCAGCCTGAGCCAGCCGCAGGCGGTGGCGTCGTCGCGCGGCGCGCCCAGGCCCTGCTTGCACATCAGCGCCAGGTTGAACTGGGCATAGGCGTTGCCCTGCTCGGCCGATGCGCGGAACCAGTGGTAGCTGTCCTGGCTATCCCGGGCGGAACTGTATTGTTTCATGCTGGAACCTCCAGCGGCCGTCGTCGGGCCACCACGCGTTTGACCAGCTATTCGACTAGCTGATAATAGTTGCCTGAATTATAAAACCCGACGACGGCGCGCCTTTGAGGAGACTCAAAGAGATTGTTAAATAAAGGCGATGATGATATTTCACAGCACAAAGAAAACCGCCCTGTCAGACGTGTCCGCCCGGCACGCGGACCGAGGCCGCCGGCTTCGGGCCGAGCGCGTAGACCAGCACGGCCAAGGCCGTCAAACACCAGACTATCAAAGCGCCGGACGGCAGGTCAAGCAAGGTCGACAGTATCAACCCGGCCGCGTAGCCGACCGCGCCGATCAGGTAGGCCAGCGGCAACCGCCGGCCCGCGCCGTAGTGGCGCACCGCCAGCCCCGGCACGATCAGGCTGGTGAACACGAGGTAGACGCCGACCAGCTGCACCGAGGCCGTCACCGCCAGCGCGAAGATCAGGTAAAAGCCGAGCCGGCTCAGGCGGTGCTGGAAAAAGTACAGCACGGCGCTGATGATGACCGTGCCGACGGCCGGCGCCAGCAGCTGCTCGTAGCGCACCCACAGGATTTGCCCGGCCAGCAAGTCTTGCAGGTGCTCGCCGCCGTGCGGATTGTGGGCCACCAGCAGCAGGCCGCCGGTCGCGGCAAGGATGAACATGACGCCGATCTGCGCCTCCTGCACTTCGGGCCAGCGCTTTTCGGTCCAGGTCAGCAGCACGGCGCCCAGCAGAGCGGCCGCCGCCGCCGCGCCCTGCACGGCCCAGCCCTGCGGGTCGAGCTCGCCGACCCCGGCGATGATGACGCCCAGCGCCGCGATCTGGGCGATGGCCAGGTCGATGAAGACGATGCCGCGCTTGAGCACCTGGGCCCCCAGCGGCACGTGGGTGACCAGCACCAGCAGGCCGGCCAGCAGCGCCGGTAGGATGATCATTAAGTCGATGGAGGCCGTCATTTGGCACCGTCGAGCAGGCGCTGCACGGTGTCGTCGAACAGGCCGAACAGATCCTTGGCCTTGTCGTCGCCGCCGACGGTGAACGGCAGCACCACCGCCGGTATCTTGGCGTGTTCGGACAGCCAGGCCGAGGCCCGGCCATCCTGATAGGCGGCGCGCACCACCATTTTGGCGGGCGCGCGCTGCAAGTCGGCCAGCAGCTCGGACAGGTGGGCCGCGCTCGGCTCCACGCCCGGCTTCGGCTCCAGCGTGCCGACCTGGTGCAGGCCCAGCCAGTGCATCAGGTATTCCATATTCTTGTGGTGCTCGACGATGGCCATGCCCTTCAGCGGCGCCGCCGCCTTTTCCCACTTCTGCATGGCGGCGTTCCAGCGCGCGGCGAAATCGCTCTGGCGGGCCTGGTAATAGGCGGCGTTGGCCGGGTCGATCTCGGCCAGGCGCTTCGACAGGCCGGCGCCGACCAGCGCGATATTGTGCGGGTCTTGCTGGATGTGCGGATTGCCGGCGGCGTGGACGTCGCCGTCGCTGCGGTCGACCTTGCCCGGCACGTCGAGCCGCGCCACCAGGGCGCCCGCCTCGAAATAGCCGGGCTGGCCGGCCGCGATCTTGCCGTTGCCCGACTGCTGCACCAGCACCGGCAGCCAGCCCACTTCCAATTCCAGGCCGGTGCACACCAGCAGGTTGGCGTTGCGGGTGCGCGCGATCAGGCTGGGGCGCGCCTCGACGCGGTGCGGGTCTTGCAGCGCGTTGGTGGCGCTGGACACTTTGACCTTGTCGCCGCCCAGTTCGTTGGTCAGCGCTTCCCATTCCGGTTCGCAGGCCAGCACGTTGACGGTGGCGTGGGCGCCGAAGGCGGCGCAGGCCAGCGCGGCGGCCAGCAGGTGGCGGACTGTCGGTGGTTTCATAAATGCTCCTTAAAAAGCGTGGGCCGCGTGCGTGCCCAGGCTCATGATGTATTGAAGGAAAATCTGATTGTCGCTGACGCCGGGACGCGACTTGTCGCGCGCCACTTGCAGGCGCAGGCGGGAAAACTCGGACGGGCTGTAATCGACCATTAGCGTGGCGCGCGACGGCGCATACGCTTGCAGGATGGGGAAGCTGGCCAGCGTCAGCACGCCGCTGTCGACCAGGCCGATGCGCGGCGTGCCCGACGACAGATGGTCGTAGCGCAGGCCGGCGCGCCAGGTTGGCATGAACTGGTAGACCGATTGCAGATACCAGCCCGATTGCGCGCTGGCGTAGCCGCCGCTTTCGCCGGGGCCGGAGTCGGGGCCGAGCAACGCCAGCTGGCCCGTCTCCTTGCGGTGGAAATATTCGCCCTGCACTTTCAGGTTGGTGCCGGTCGGATTGCCGTTCGGCGCCCACTTGTAGATGCCGTCGACGATCCACACGGCCGAGCGCCCGCTGAAGGCGGTGGCCACGCCCAGGTCGTCATAACTGCGCTGCTGCGCGCCGGTGCGCAGGTAGGACAGGCCGGCGCGGTAGCTGGCCGCGTCGCCGAGGTCGTCGCCGAGGTGGGCGAAGACGTCGGTCGCGCCCAGGCCGTTCTTGTCGCGGTCGTTGCCGGGGAACTGGCTGCCGCTGCCCGCTTCCACGCCCACTTCGAGGAACTGGTCGATGGGCGCCAGCCATTTGGCTTGCACGCCGTCCGGCTTGTACTGGCCGCCGAGGAAAACCTGGTAGGCCAGCGGCGCATCGACGAAGTCCCAGGCGTGGGCGTGCTGGCTGTTCAGGTAGCCGACCGAGGACAGGAAGCGGCCGAACTTCAGGTTCAGGCCGTTCGACAGTTCACGCGTCTGCACGAACGCCTCCTCGATGCTGAAGCTGTTGTCGCCGTTGAGCGAAAACGTCAGCTGGCCGGCGAAGTCCGGATCGATATTCGATTGCAGCGTCAGCTCGGACTCACCCAGGTTGAAGCCGCGCTTGCCCGGCCCGACCTCGTCGCTATTGCTGGGGGCGAAGCCTTGCAGGCGCCAGGCCGCCGGGTCCTGCGACAGATACTGGTAGGTGCCGCCCAGGATCAGCGAGATATTCGGGTTGAAGATGTTGCCCGGCGTGGCCGCCGATGCCGGTGCCGGTGTCGGCGCGGCGGCGGCCTCGGGCGCCGCCGCCTCGGACGCCACGGCGATGGCCGGCGCGGGAGCCGCCAGCGCCGTCACCTGCGCCTGCGCGGCGGCCGTGGCCTGCTGCGCGGCCGCCAGCCGCTGCTCCAGCGCCGTCAAGCGCGCCTCGTAGGACGCTTGCATCTGGCGGATTTGCGCGCGGATTTCGGCCAGTTCCTTGTTGTCGGCCGCCGTGGCCGCCGGCGCGGCGAGGGACGCGCCAAAAGACGCGGCCAGGGCCAGCGCCATTACGCTAGGTTTCATGGGCATTCCTGTTCGGTGGAGACGGCACGCGCGCGCCGGCGTCGCAACGCGGCGGCTCGTGAAGGCGATAAGGAATCAGGACAGGCGCGGCGGCGCGCGCGAACGGAAGGCGCAGGCCGCCCGCGCGCAATGCGACGCCGGCACGTACAGCACGGACAAAGGCGCGACGCTGGCATCGATGGCGATGGCGGGGGTGAAACTGGCGAGCACGGCGATTATCTGGGCGAAGGCCAGGCACTGGTCGCAGCCGATATCGACGGCGGCCGAGCGCGCGGGATCGGGGCCAGGGTCGGTGCTCGGGTCGGCACTCAGGTCGGCGCTCGGGCCAGAACGGGGATGGGCGCGCAGATCGACGCCCATGTCTGCGCCGCGCCCGGCGCCCACAACCGCCAGCGGCGCCCGCTGGACGGCGGCGTGGCGCTGCGCCACATGCGACAGCGCATGGAACACGCCCATCTGCTGGGAGCCCACCAGCAGAAGCGACAGCAATGCATGAGCAAGGACGCGGCGCAATTTCACAAGTTACCCGGAAGGACGGAGTGATGCCGGTATTGTAATGCCAGTCGCGCCCTGATACTGCTTTTTTTACATCGTTACGTTTGCATCACAGGCTCAGCGCGGCAGCGCCTGCTTTTGCAGGAACTGGTGCACCTTGGCGGCCGCCAGCTTGTTCACCGCCAGCAGCAGGGCCGTGTCGACCTCGGCGATGCCGTAGGTGCTGCGCAGGTGGCGGGCGATGTGGATCAGCACCTCGGCCGCCACTTCGGCGTCGGACTCGGCGCGGTGGGCCGCGCTTTTGAATTGGATGCCGAGCTGGCCCGACAACAACCCCAGCTTGTAACTGCTCAGCTGCGGAAACACGCGGCGCGACAGTTTCAGCGAGCACACCAAGCCCTGGTGCGCGGGCGTCAAGCCCAGCCGCGCCGCCTCGGCCTTGAGGAATTTTTCATCGAAGCTGGCGTTGTGGGCCGACAGCGCGTCGCTGCCGATGAAGTCCAGCAGCGCCGGCACCACCTGCGCCACCGGCGGCGCGCCGTCGACCATCGCCTGGGTGATGCCGGTCAGGCCGGTGATGAAGGAGGGAATGCGGACGCCGCAGTTAATCAGCGACACATAGCGCTCGACCACGCGGCCGCCGACGATGCGCAGCGCCGCCACTTCCGTGATGCGGTCGCCCATGTCCGGCGACAGCCCGGTGGTCTCGAAGTCGATCATGACGATGGCTTGATCCAGTGCGTGCATGGTCATCCCCCTCAACCGAACTTGCGCACGGCGTCGAGCGCCAGGCCGGCGCCGATGCTGCCGAACAGGTCGCCTTCGACCTTGCGCGCGGACGGCACCAGCGCCGCGATGCGCTCGCGCAGCAGGCGCACCCCGCTCGAGCCGCCGGTGAAGAAGACGGTGTCGACCCGCTCCGGCGTGACGCCGGCGTCGGCCAGCAGCTGGTGCACGGTCTGCTCGATGCTGCCGACCAGGTGGCCGATGGCGGCGTCGAACTGGGGCCGTTGCAGCTCGACCGTGATGGCCGGGCTCAGGCGGTCGAGCTCGAGCGCCACGGTGGCCGCGTCCGACAGCGCGATCTTGCCCTGCTCGACCTGCATCGCCAGCCAGTGGCCGGCGCGCTGGTCGATCAGCTTTTGCAGGCGGCTGAGTTTTTCCGGCTCGGCGGCTTCGCGGCTCAGGTCGCTCAACTGGGTCCACATCTTCTTCGTGTACGCCAGGTTGATGGTGTGCCAGGTGGCCAGGTTGAAGTAGTAGCTCGACGGCACGTCGCTGTTGTTGCGCAGGCGGCTGCCGTAGCCGAGCAGCGGCATCACGGACGACAGGCTCAGGTATTTATCGAAGTCGGTGCCGCCGATGTGGACGCCGCCGTTGGCCAGGATGTCGTCGCGGCGCTCGGCCTTGAGCGCGCGCTGCGGCGACAGCCGCACCAGCGAAAAGTCGGAGGTGCCGCCGCCGATGTCAGCGATCAGCACCAGTTCCTCGCGCGTGATCTGCGACTCGTAGTCGAAGGCGGCGGCGATGGGCTCGAACTGGAAGGCGATGTCCTTGAAGCCCACCGAACGGGCCACCTCGGCCAGCGTGTCCTCGGCCAGCTGGTCGTTGGCGCGGCTGTCGTCGATGAAGAACACGGGGCGGCCGAACACGGCGGCCGTGAATTCGCGGCCGGCCGAACGCTCGGCGCGCTTCTTGAGTTCCCCGATGAACTGGGCCAGCAGCATGCGGAACGGCAGCGCGCGGCCGCCGACCTCGGTCTGGCCGTCGATCAGGCTGGTGCCCAGCAAACTCTTGAGCGAGCGCATCAAGCGTCCCTCGTAGCCGGCCAGATATTCGGCCAGCGCGGCGCGTCCAAAAGTCACTTCCTCGTCTTCGGCGTTGTAGAAAACGACGGACGGCAAGGTGGTCTTGCCGTCTTCGAGACCGAGCATCGGCGCCTGGCCGGGACGCACCCAGCCGACGGTGGAATTGGACGTGCCGAAATCGACGCCGCAAGCAATGGCCATGTCGACCCTTCACGTAATAAAGGGGCGTTAGTTTAGCAGAAATCCACCCCGCGACGGAGCGGACCGTAGAAATAGATGAGGCCGGCAAAAAATCGATGCTCCGGCAACACCTCGACAAGCAAGGGGCGATCTATCGCCGACAACGTGGCATGATAGCCCGCGCCGGCCGCCCCACACCAAAGTGGGAGCGCCACCCCCCGCCGGGGATAGAGCGGCCGCAACCGCGCGCCGGCGGTGTCCGATTAAATGTAACTTAGTGTACACATGATGGCCAAATCTATTGCTATTAGGTAAGATTTTAAGCTATCCTAGCTTCATAAACCGGTGCCCCGAGCATCCCCCTGACACGGCCGCCATCCCGCCGCCAAGGAATACCAGAGACGATGACCAAGACCACTGCCCTCGCCCCCCCGCCACACGATCACAAGGCAGCCATCGCGCGCGACGGCCGCCGCGTCACCTCGTACGACGTGGCGCTGGTGGCCGGCGTGTCGCAGTCGGCGGTGTCGCGCTGCTTCAAGCCGGGCGCCAGCGTGTCGAAGTCGACGTATGCGCGCGTGATGAAGGCGGCCGCCGGACTCGACTACATCCCCAACGCCGCCGCCCGCAGCCTCATCACGCGGCGCTCGAACACGGTCGGTGTCATCATTTCCAACCGCGTCAACCTCTACTATCCGGAAGCGCTGGCCGAGCTGAGCGCGCAAATCACGCGCCACGGCAAGCGCCCCCTGCTGTTCACGCTCGAGCGCGAAGCCGACGTCGGCGAGCTGCTGCCCGACGTCTGGCAATACCAGGTCGACGGCGTGATCGCGGCCGCCTCGCTGAGCGACGGCCAGCTCGACGAATTCGCCCGCCGCGACGTGCCGCTGGTGCTGTTCAACCGCGCCGCGCGCGGCCAGTCGGTGCACGCCGTGCTGTGCGACCAGCAGGAGGCGAGCCGCTTGCTGGTGACGCGCCTGGCCGCCGCCGGCCACCGCCAGTTCGCCCTCATCGACGGCCCGGAAGACTCGACGATCGCGCGCGAACGCCGCCTCGGCGCCTGCGAACGGCTCGCCGAGCTGGGCCTGCCGGCGCCGCTGGTGGTGCGCGGCCACTTCGACTACGACAGCGGCGCGCGCGGCCTGCGCGAGCTGATCGCCCAGCTGGGCCGGGTGCCCGACGCCATCATCTGCGGCAGCGACCTGATGGCGATCGGCTGCCTCGACTACGCGCGCCACGAGCTCGGCTTGCAGGTGCCGGGCCAGCTGTCGGTGGCCGGCTTCGACGCGGTCGACTCGTCCGGCTGGCTCAGCTACAACCTGACGACGCTGCGCCAGCCCATCGCCCAGATGGCGCTGGCCGCCGCCGACATGCTCGAAACCCTGATCCAGCAACGCGACACGGCGCCCGAACGGCGCGTGTTCGGCGCCCAGCTGATCGCCGGCGCCACCGCCCGCCTGCGGCCGCTCCACGACGAGACGCTGGCGGCCTGACGGCGCGCGGCGGCGGGTTCTACTTCAAGCCGCCATCGAACGCTGATATTGCCGCACATGGTCCAGGAAGGCGGCCGGCGCCAGCGGCCGGGCGTAGTGATAACCCTGCGCGATGTGGCAGCCCCAGCCGCGTATCAATTCCAGCGTGTGCTCGGTTTCCACGCCCTCGGCCACGACCTCGTAGTCGAGCTCCCTGGCCAGCGCGATCAGCGAGCGCACGATGCGCTGGTCGCGCGGATTGTTGTGGACGTTGCGGATCAGCGACTGGTCGACCTTGACCACGGTGGCCGGCACTTTTTGCAAATACGAGAAGTTGCTGTAGCCGGTGCCGAAATCGTCGAGCGCCAGGCTCATGCCCAGGTCGCGGATGCGGTGCAGGGTCTCGAGGATGCGCGGCCCCTCCATCCAGATGCCCTCGGTGCATTCGATTTCCACGTAGCGCGGCGCGACGCCGAATTCGGCGCAGGCCGCCGCCAGCCGCTCGACGATGTCGGGCTCCTCGAAATTGTAAGCCGACAGATTGATGGCGATCTTGATGGCGTGGCCGGCCGCGTGCCACTGCGCCACCTGCCGCAGCGCCGTGCGGAACACCCAGTTGCTCAGCGGTCCGATCAGCGACGTCTTTTCGATCAGCGGGATGAATTCGGCCGGCGACACGAAGCCCAGCTCGGGATGGGTCCAGCGCAGCAGCGCCTCGGCCGACAGGCAGGCGCCGGTGCTGAGGTTGTGCTTGGGCTGGTAGACCAGCTCGAAGACATTGTCCTCGATGGCGGCGCGCACGTCGTTGAGCAGGCGGAAGGCGCGCTGGTGGCTGACGTCGTGCTCGGCGTTGTAGGCCGACCAGCGCTGCTGCCCCATCAACGCCCGGTTCACCGCCGACGCCGCCTTGCGCGGCGCGTCCTTGGCCGACTGCGTGCACAGGCAGAATTCGACGATGCCGCCGAAGCTGAGCAGGTTGATCGGCACGTTCAGATTGCACACCGGCGCCGCCAGGCTGGCGTCCAGGCCGTGCACGAAGGCGATGAAGTCGGCCGTCCGCGCATCTTGCGACAGGATGGCGAAACGGGCGTCGGTGACGTGGTAGACCCGCGCGCGCGGCTCGAACAAGCCCTTCAGGCGCAGCGCCACGCCGCGTATCAGCTCGTCGTACACGGCCACGCCGAGCACGCTGGCGATGCGCAGCGCGCGCGCCGCGTCCGGCATGTCGATGTAGACCAGCACCCGGTCCTCGCCCTCGGCGCTGCGGCCCTGGGTCGACAGGTCTTCTTCGAGCTGGTGCATATTCGGCATGCCGCTGACGGCGTCGACATGGCCGACGGCGCGCCGCAGCAGGATGTGCGACATGACGAGGCCGGCCATGCTGCGCAGCTTGCCGCGCTGAAGCGCGCTGAGCTGGCGCGGCATAGTGTCGGTCAGGCACAGCGCGCCGATGGCATAGCCGTCCGGCGTCAGCAGCGGCGCGCCGGCGTAGAAACGGATGTGGGCCGGGCCGGTGACGACCGGGTTGTTGACGAAGCGCTGGTCGAGCGTGGCGTCCTCCACCACCAGCACGTCGGCGCGCTGGATGGTGTGGTTGCAGAACGATTCCTCGCGCGAGTCCGGCGGGCAAAAGCCGACGCTGGACTTGACCCACTGGCGCTCGCTGGCGATCAGCGAAATATAGGAGCCGGACACGCCGAACACTTCCAGCGCCAGCCGCGTGATCGCGTCGAAATATTCCGACGTCGCGTGATCGAGGATGCCGAGCGACTCCAGCGCGGCCACGCGGCGGCGTTCGTCGTCCGGCCCCATCCATTCGGTGACCTGCGCGTCCATGCCGGGCGCGTCCATCACGCCGCCGACAGCGCCGCCGGCAGCAGCGTGCGCGACGGCGCCGCCGCGTGGGCCGCCCCGTGGCCGACGCCGCGCTCGGTCTGGAACACGCCGACCGCGTGGTTCAGATTGCCCGCCTGGTCCTGCAAAATCTTCACGGCCGTCGCGGCCTGCTCGACCAGCACGGCGTTCTGCTGCGTCACCTGGTCCATCAGCGAAATGGCGCGGTTGACTTCCTCGATGCCGACGCGCTGCTCGTTGCTGGCCGTCGTGATGGCGCCGACCATGCCCGTCACCTGCTGCACGCTGGCGACGATGTCGCGCATGGTGGCGCCGGCGGTGTGGACCAGCTCGGTGCCGATGTCGACCTTGCTGACCGATTCATCGATCAGCGCCTTCACTTCGCGCGCCGCCGTCGAGCTGCGCTGGGCCAGGTTGCGGACCTCGGTGGCGACGACGGCGAAACCACGGCCCTGCTCGCCGGCGCGGGCCGCTTCCACGGCCGCGTTCAGCGCCAGGATGTTGGTCTGGAAGGCGATGCCGTCGATGACGCTGATGATTTCGACGATCTTGCGCGAGGAGACATTGATGGCGCTCATCGTGTCGACCACGTTGCCGACGATTTCGCCGCCCTTGCTGGCGATGTGGCAGGCGTTCTGCGCCATTTCATTGGCTTGCTGGGCGCTGTCGGCGTTTTGCTTGACGGTGGCCGTCAGCTGCTCCATCGCCGAGGCCGTCTCCTCCAGGGAACCGGCCTGCTCCTCGGTGCGGCCCGACAGGTGCATATTGCGCTCGGAAATCTGGGCGCTGATGGTGGTGACGGCGTTGGCCGAGCTGTGCACTTCCGTCACCGTGTCGCGCAGATTGCTGCTCATCTTCATCAGCACGGCCATGATGCTGTCGCTGTCGCCGCGGCGCAGCGCGACGTCATGATACAGCTCGCCACGGTCGACGGCGGCGGCCAGCGCCTTGACGTCGGACGGCTCGGCGCCCAGCGCGCGGCCCAGGTAGCGCGTGATGTAGCCGGCCACGACGACGCCGACGGCCACCGCGATCGCCACCAGCGCCAGCATCAGCGCCTGGAAGTTGTGCGCCAGCTTGCGCGCGGCGACGGACTCGTCCTCGGTCTTGCTCTGCTGCTGGTCGATGAATTTATTGATCGTGCCCAGCCAGGCGACGAAGGCCGGCCGGGCGTCCGACAGCAGCAGCTTGCGCGCGCCGTCCAGGTCGCCGCCCTTGCGCAGCTCGATGATTTTTTTAATCAGCGGCGCGGTGCGCTCCTCGCTGGCCTTGATGTCGGCCAGCTGGGCCTTCTCGTCGGCGCCCGGCTGGGCGGCGCTCTTGGCGAAGATGGCGTCGAGCGGCTGGGCCGACGCTTGATAGTCGTGGTCGAGCTTGTCGATCAGGGCGGTGACGTCGCCCACGCCGCCATCCTCGACCAGCGTGACGTCGCGCATGGCGATGGCGCGGTCGTGCACGCTGCCCCGGAAGTTGATCGCATAACGCTGCTTGACGTTGTTGACGTCGCTGATCCGCATCAGACTCGCTTCGATGGCGTTCACTTTAATAATGCTGAGGATGGTCAAGACCAGCATCATGACCAGGATAATCGCAAAACCGCTGTTGAGACGCGCGGCGACGCTGAGTTCTTGCTTGCTATTCATGATGATTCCCTAGAGTCTTGTTTTGTTCGACGTATGGTAAACCGGTACAGCACATTAACAAAATATATTAAATAGATTAATTCGATAGTTTATATGAATTAAGCTCATCACGGCACGGACGCGCGGTCGACGGCGCAAGGTCGGATGAGCTTGAGGTAGGGATGTAGCAAATAATACACGGATTTGTGTTTGAAAAGCAAAATTGCGCGATGGCATAGTCGCTCGCGCCACACTCTGCGGAGCGGCGAAACGGGGCGCCGGACGGCGCGAAAAAGATGACAATGCGATGTAAACGCGGTGTCAATGCGGCGCGATTTTTGCCGCCCAGCCGGCTTACTGCATTATTATGTATCAGTAAGTATCCGCGCTTAAGCATCGCTAGCCCCAGGTCGCCTTGCAGTACCATGGCGCGCACCACGCGTTTTCCGGGAGGAAGTATGAATATCAGCAGCACCTCAGCATCGACCAGCCTCACATCCCTGCTCGGCACCGGCCAGTCGCCGCTGACCGGCATCAGCAACGATAACGACGCCGGCGGCACAGACAGCGGCGCCCGCATCGACGGCGGCCACCACCACCACCACCACCACGGCGGCGCCAAGGCCTTGTTCGCCGCGCTGGAAGCGACGCTCAATCAGCTGGGCTTGACCAACGGACAGCCGAGCAACACGTCGGCGCCGGCGTCGGACGACACGGACGCCAGCGCCAAGGCAGCCGCCAGCGCGGACAAGGTCAGCAGCACCGCCAGCAGCAGCAGCACTGGCAGCAGCGCCGGCCAGAGTATCGGCACCTCCCTGCGCTCCTTCATGCACGCGCTGTTCCAGGCGGCCCAGGCCGACGGCGGCAGCAACGGGCTGAGCCAGACCACCGCGCCGACGGCCACCGACCGCCAGGCTTATGGCGACATGTCGAGCAAGTTGCAGAATTTGCTGCAAAGCCTGGCCAGCGGCGGCAGCAGCAGCACCGCCAGCGCCGCGATCAGCAGCGACAGCGGCGCCGATACCAGCCTCAACGCGGCGTTCCAGAATCTCTTGCAGACGCTCGACAGCTCGTCGGCCTCGGACAGCAACAGCTCGACGGTGCCCGTCAGCCTGCAAAGCTTCGCCCAGGATCTGCTGCAGAACCTGCAATCGGGCAGCCCCAACCCCTTCGAGAACGCCGGCTCGCTGGTCAGCACCACGGTATAAAACCGGCCGTGGCGCCGCTGCGATTCAGCGCCGATCCGCTTAGCGCAGATTGCCGGTGTGGCCCAGCGAATAGCGGCCCGGCTGCGGCCACACGGTCAGGCCGTGCGGTTCGCGGCCGACCTTGATCTGGTCGACGGCGCCGGTCGCCGTATCGAAGCGGTACACCACATTGTCATACCGTCCCGACAGCCACAAATGCTTGCCGTCGGCGCTGACGTTGCCCATGTCCGGGCTGCCGCCGCCGGCGATGGGCCAGTTCTTGACCACGGTGCGGCTGGCGAAATCGATCACCGACACGCTGCCCTTGCCGTGCGGATGGCCGTGGATCTGGTTGCTGCCACGGTTGGCCACATACAAACTCTTGCCGTCACGGCTGGGATACAGGCCGTGCGCGCCGACGCCGGTGGCGATGAAGCCGATCTGCTTGAAGCTGTCGCCGTCGACCACGTGGACGCCGTCGGCCATCATGTCGGCCACGAAGAACACATGGCCGTCCGGCGAGGCCCGCACATCCTGCGGCATGCCCTTGGTGGTGCAGATTTCGGCGCCCGGGCCACGCGGATCGGGAATGTAGCGCGGCTTCTTGCCGCCCTGGTCGAGCAGGGCCAGCACGTCGGGGCGGGTGAAATACTTGCTCAGCTTGAGCGTGCCCAGCACCGTGTGGTTGACCATGTCGATCTTCGACACGGCGCCGCTGAACTCGCAGGTAAACAGCGCGTAGCGGCCGTCGATGGAAAAGTCGGCGTGGTTGATGCCGGCGCATTCCGGCACCGGCAGCGTCGATTGCAGCTTCATGGTGTGCGGGTCGCGGAAGTCGAGGCGCTTCATTTCCTCGACCACGACGATGGCCGACTTGCCGTCCGGCGACCAGTACAGATTGTAGGGATCGTCGACCCGGATCGCCGTGCCCGGCTTGCCGGTCAGCGGATCGATGGGCGTGAGGCTGCCGTCGCTGCGGCCCTCGGCGTTGTTCGCCACCCACAGCGTGCGCAAGTCCCAGGCCGGCACCACGTGCTGCGGGTTGACGCCGACCTTGTAGGTGTCGACCACCTGCATGGTGTTCGGATCGATGACCGACACCGTGTTGCCGGTGTGGTTGGGCACGTAGACCCGTTCGAGCGCGCCGGCCACGTTCGGGCTCATGTGCGAGCTGCCGTTCTCGCTGTACAGATTGTTCGGATCGGGCACCGGCGCCATGCCCGGCACGGTGACGACCGGGCCGTGGCGCGGCGGCGTGGCGCCGGCGCTGGTGGAGGCGGCGGCGGCCGGGGCCGAAGCCGTGGCGCTGGCGCCGGCATCGGTCGCGCTGACGTTCTGGGCCGCGACCCACCAGGCACTGCTGCCCAGCACGGCCGCGACGGCGACGCTGATGGCGATACGTTGTTGGCGCTTGCTGAATGTATTCATGAATCTGGTCATCTCTATGTCTAAGCAATTTCAATCAAAGCCGGCCGTTCAGCGCTGTTGCGCGGCACGGATCGCGGCCACTGTCTTGTTCACCATTAAATCGACGCCGAGCTGGCCCAGCGCGGCGCTGGCCGCGCGCGGGTCGCCGTTGACGCCGGCGGCGCGTCCCTGCCGCGCGTCGGCCGGCAACTGGTCCATGCGCACCAGGGCGGGCGCCAGCGCCAGCGTCAGCGAGGTGTCCGCCGTGCCCGCGTGCAGGCCGATCTGCTCGGCCGTGAGTCCCCTGGCGCGCAGCGCCCGCACGAAGTCGACGTCGGCCGCCTGGTAATACTCGGCGATGAAATGGGCGCGCGCCGGCGTGCCGGCCCAGTCGTGGTTCAGGCGCGCGGCCACGGCCTTGAGCTGGGCCTGGTAGCCGCCGTGGTCGCCGATCAGCACCACGTCGACGAAGCCGTGCTGTTTGAAACTGCGGGCGGCGCCGTCGAGCAGGCCCTTGAAGGCCTCGTCCGGGATCGAGATCGTGCCGGTGTAGCGCATGTGGCCGGCCGGCGGCGTCACCGATCCTTCGGGCACGTAGGCCAGCGTCGGCGCCACCAGCGCGTTGCCGAGCATGGCGGCGATCTTGCCGGCCAGCGCCGTGGCCCGGGCGTTGTGCTTGCCGAGCGCCATGTGCGGGCCGCTCTGTTCGGTGCCGCCGACGGGAATGATGATGGTGGTCTTGCCGGCGCGCAGGGCCGCGCCCACTTCGGGCCAGCTCAGGTCTTCCAGGTAAACGCTGTCCGGCCGGGCCGCGGCGGCAGCGGCGAACGGAGCGGGCGAAGCGAAAAGCAGCGCGGCAACGACGAGAGAGAATAAACGAAGGCGAAAAGTGGGGTCAAAAGTCATAAAGTCTACGTCGCCGCATATGGCGTGGGTCCGGCACATGGGCTATCCTACCCTGCCGGACGATTGTTACGCAAATAAGTTAGGTAAATAACTTCGCTAAATATGCCGTCCAAATACCGACCCGACGGACGGTCAGCCACGCTTTGTACGCTGGCGTACGAAGCAATCGGCCGACTCTTGCTATCGTGTGGGCAGGCGGCCGCTTCGGCCGCGACCACCGAGGACCACCTTGAACCTGCCCCCACCCGATGCCCGCCGCGCCCTGCTGCTCCAGCGCCGCAGCGCCAAGATGGCGCGCTCGCCGCACGCTTATGTGCGCGGCAATACGGCCCAGTACTACGACTGGCTGCACACCCAGCGCGGCCAGGCGCTGCCGCGCGGTCCGGCGATCTGGATCTGCGGCGACTGCCACCTCGGCAATCTCGGCCCCGTGGCCGACGCCGCCGGCGACATCAGCCTGCAATTGCGCGACTTCGACCAGACCACCATCGGCAACCCGGCCCACGACCTGGTGCGGCTGGGCCTGTCGCTGGCGACGGCCGCGCGCGGCTCCTCGCTGCCCGGCGTCGTCACGGCGCAGATGTTGCAGCACATGCTGCTCGGCTACCAGCGCGCGTTTTATCCCGGCCACGACGGCCTGGTCGCCAAGCCCCACCTCGTCAAGCAGTCGCTGCGCACGGCCGGGCGCCGCTCGTGGAAGGCGCTGGCGCGCGAGCGCCTGGTCGACGTCGAACCGACCATCCCGCTGGGCAAGAATTTCTGGCCGCTGTCGGCCGACGAGCGCCACGGCCTGGCCGAGATGTTCGCCGCGCCCGAAATGCGCGCACTGGTCACCACGCTCAAGTCGCGCGACCCCGACGCCGACCTGAAGGTGCTCGACGCCGCCTACTGGGTCAAGGGTTGCAGCTCGCTGGGCCTGCTGCGCTACGCCGTGCTGCTCGACGTCGGCGACGACCGGCACTGCCTGATCGACATCAAGGAGGCGGTCGGCGCCGCCTCGCCGCGCTATCCGCGCGTCAGCATGCCGCGCGACAACGCCCGCCGCGTGCTCGAAGGCGCGCGCCGGCTCACGCCCGCGCTGGGCGAACGCATGCTGTCGCAGCGTTTCATGGACCGCGGCGTGTTCGTGCGCGAACTGCTGCCGCAGGATCTGAAGCTGGAAATCGACCAGCTCAGCCTCGAACAGGCGACCCGCACCGCCAGCTATCTGGCCTATGTGGTCGGCCAGGCGCACGCCTCGCAGATGGACGCCGATATCCGCAACGAGTGGCTGCAAGAGCTGATGTTCAACCCCGGCAAGGCCGGCGGCACGCCGCAGTGGCTGTGGGACAGCGTGGTGCAGCTGGTCGGCAGCCACGAGTCGGGATACCTCGAGCATTGCCGGCGCTACGCGCAAACGCTGGACTGAAGCGCGCCCCGCTAGCCGGCCGCCAGCACGTAGCACGCGTGGCGGCGACGGCTGTCGAGCGCGTCGTCGCTGGCGGCCAGGCGCTCGGCCGCGTAGGCGCGGGTGGCGTCGAGCAGGCGGTAGCCGACGCCGGCGGCCACCGTCAGCAACGACTTGGCCGCCAGGTTTTCCAGGCCGGCCAGCACGGCCGCCTCGTCCAGCGGCGCCGTGGCGGCCACCGCCGCCGCCGCCGCCGCCGTGAAGGCGCTGTCGAACACGCCCAGCCGGCGCAGCAGCACCCGCTCGGCGTCGGGCAGCAATTCATAACTCCAGTCCAGCGTGGCCCGCAGCGTGCGGTGGCGCGCCGGCGCCGTGCGGCGCCCGCGGGTGAGCAAGTCCAGGCTGTCGTCCAGCTGCGCCGCCAGGCCGCGCAAGTCGAACAGGTCGACGCGGGCGGCGGCCAGTTCTATGGCCAGCGGCAAGCCCTCGAGCTGGCGGCACAGCGCGGCCAGCAGCGGCGCGTCGGCGTCGCTCAGCGTGAAATGGTCGAGCGCGGCGCGCGCCCGTTCGACGAACAGCTGGGCCGACGGATAGGCTTGCACCGCCTGCGCGCCGAAGGCGGCCGCGCCGGCCGGCGGCAGTTCCAGCGGCGCCAGCCGGAACAACCACTCGCCTTCCGCGCCCAGCGGCTCGCGGCTGGTGGCCAGCAGGTGCAGGCCGGCGCAGCGCTTGAGCAGCGTCTCGGCCAGCGCGGCGGCGCGGCCGACCACGTGCTCGCAGTTGTCGAGCACGATGAGCATGTCGCGGCCGTCGAGGTAGTCGAGCAGCGCCGCCTCGGCCCCGGCGTCGACGGCCAGGCCGAAGGCGGCGGCCACGGCGCCAACCACGAGGTCGGCACCGGCGTCGGCGCCGGCCGCCGCCGGCAGCGCCGTCAGGTCGACGAAGCCGGCGCCGTCCCGGTAGCGCGCCGCCAGCTGCTGGGCGGCGGCCAGCGCGACGCTGGTCTTGCCGATGCCGCCGCCGCCGACAGGGTCACCAGGCGCCGCCGCGGCAGCTCGCGCACGATGGCGGCCACCGCCTGGCAGCGGCCGATCAGGCGCGCGATCGGCGTCGGCGGCAGCGCCATCGCGCCGCTGGCCGAGGCCGGCTGCGCGCGCGCCACCGGCACCACCAGACGGTAGCCGCGGCCGGACACGTTGCCGATGTAATTGAGCGCCTGCGGCCCGTGGCACAGCGCCTTGCGCAGCGCCACCAGGTGGACCCGCAGCGTGGTGTCGTCGACCACGGCGCCGGGCCAGACGGCGGCCATCAGCTCGGCGCTGGTGACCAGCTCGCCCTCGCGCAGCGCCAGCGCCGTCAAGATCGCCAGCGCGCGGCTGCTCAGGCGCACCGGCAGGCCGGCACGCAGCAGCACCGCGCGCGCCGGAAACAATTGGTAGGGACCGAAATCGAGCGACTGTTCCGCCATTGCACACTCCTGGACACCTTGCGATTATAGCGGCAGCGCGCTATCGCAAAGACAACAAACGTTAACTTTTCTTTACTCGCGTTTGCCCTTGGCGCCCCGCATACTGGCGCTGAAATCAACCGGGAGCGAGCGATGAGCGTGCAGGCTGCCCCTTTGCGATGGGAGGTGTATCTGGCGCCGCCCAAGCGGGTGCTGACCGCCGACCTGGCGCCGGGTGAACAACGCCGCATGTGGCCGCCGACCGCGGCCACGCTGATCTACGGCGCGCGCGACGCGGTGCTGGTCGACCCCTTGATGACGATCGCGGAAGCGGGCGCGCTGGCCGACTGGGTGGCCGCGCGCGGCAAGAATTTGACGGCGATCTACGCCACCCACGGCCACGCCGACCATTTTTTCGGCGCCGGCATGCTGCTCGACCGCTACCCCGAGGCGCGCCTCGTGGCCGCGCCCGGGGTGGTGGCGCACATGCAGCGCCAGGCGGCGCCGGAATCGATCGCGTCGGTGTGGAATATGCGTTTTCCCGGCCAGATCCCGGACGACCTGGCCATCGCCGAGGCGCTGGCCGGCGACGTCATCGAACTGGAGGGACGGGAACTGCTGGTGGTGGACGCCGGTCATACCGACACCGGGCAGGCGACCTATCTGCATGTGCCCTCGGTCGGGCTGGTGGTGGCCGGCGACGTGGTCTACAACGACGTCCACCTGTTTTTGGGCGAGTCGACGGCCGAGCGCCGGCGCCAGTGGCTGGCCGCGCTCGACGCGCTGGAGGCGCGCGGACCGACCGTGGTGGTGGCCGGCCACAAGCGGCCCGGCGCGCCCGACCACCCGCGCATCATCGGCGAAACGCGCGCCTACCTGTGCGACTTCGCCGCCGCCGCCGCCGCCAGCGGCAGCACGCTGGAACTGTATCAACGGATGCTGGCGCTGCATCCGGGCCGGCTCAACCCGGGCACGCTGTGGCATTCGGCGCGCATGCAAAAAGGCTAGGCCGGATTCATTATTTTGGGAGAAGATAAATTCCACGTAGCAAGACATCATATCGAAGCGCCCTGCCCGTCACGCCACAACAACAACACCGTCACAACCACCAAGGAGAACACCATGGATAAGCACGAACAAGACAAGGGCCCAGGCCTGCCAGCAATCGAGCCGCAGGAGGACCAGCCGGGTTCGCGCCGCCGCTTCGTGGCCACCAGCCTCGGCCTGGCCGGCGCGGCCGCCGCCGCCCTGATCCCGGCCGAACGCGCCCTGGCCGTCGACGCGCCGTCGATGTCGCCGGCGCCGCCGCGCGAAGTGATGACCATGATCATGGCGCGCGACGGCACCCGCATCTACTACAAGGACTGGGGCACCGGCCCGGTGGTGGTGTTCAGCCACGGCTGGCCGCTGAGCGCCGACGCCTTCGAGGACCAGATGTTCTTCCTGGCCCAGAACGGCTACCGCGTGATCGCCCATGACCGCCGCGGCCACGGCCGCTCGGCCCAGACCTGGGGCGGCAACGACCTCGACACCTACGCCGACGATCTGGGCAACCTGCTCGACACGCTCGACGTCAAGAAGGTGACCCTGGTCGGCCACTCGACCGGCGGCGGCGAGGTGGTGCGCTACATCGGCCGCCACGGCGCCAAGCGCGTCGCCAAGATCGTGCTGATCGGCGCCATTCCGCCGGTGATGATCAAGTCCGACAGCAATCCGGGCGGCACGCCCAAGGAAGCCTTCGACGGCCTCCGCAAGTCCGTGCAGGCCGACCGCGCCCAGTTCTTCTACGACCTGTCGGCCCCGTTCTACGGCGCCAACCGTCCCGGCTCCAAGGTGTCCGAAGGCGTGCGGCGCTCGTTCCAGGCCCAGGGTCTGCAGGCGGGCATGCCGGCCAGCTATTTCTGCGTCAAGGCCTTCTCCGAAACCGACCTGACGGCCGACCTGAAGAAAATCCTCGTGCCGGCGCTGATCCTGCACGGCGACGACGACCAGATCGTGCCGATCGCCGACTCGGCGATGCTGTCGTCCAAGCTGCTGAAAAACGCCAAGCTGATCGTCTATCCGGGCGCTCCGCACGGCATGTGCACCACCGAGAAAGACAAGGTCAACGCCGACCTGCTGGCCTTCCTCAAGAGCTAAAACCGGGGGACGGCGCGCCGTCCTTCCGGCCACTCCCGTGGCGGCCCCGTGCCGCCACGGTGCGTTCCCGGCATGCGGTCTTATTTGGCCGGTGCGAAGTGATAGCGCCCCAGTATCCGCTGGTAGCTGCCGTCGCGCTGCATGGCCTTGAGCGCGGCCTGCCACTTGCGGACCGACGCCGGCGCGAAGCCGGGATTGCCGGCCACGTAGATGTCGGTATATTCGATCACCGCGCCCTCGCGCCAGCTCAGCGACTGGCCGGCCGGCAGCGCCTCCTCG
Source organism: Rugamonas sp. (assembly GCF_025354735.1). Lineage (GTDB taxonomy): Bacteria > Pseudomonadota > Gammaproteobacteria > Burkholderiales > Burkholderiaceae_D > Rugamonas. The sequence goes on along the minus strand of NZ_JANXMI010000048.1, from coordinate 13,200 downwards.
GCGGCGGCCACGCCGCCCATCACCAGCAGCGCGTCGAGGCGGCCGGCGGCCAGCTTGCGCACGTTGTTGCCGACGCTGGTGGTGGCCTCGACATGCTCGAAACCGGAGCGCCGCGCCACCGACTCGGCCGGCCCTCCCAGCAGCACCCCCAGCCGCAGCCCGCGCGCCGCGCGGAGCGTCGAAATGTCGACCGGCGAATCGGCCCGCGTCACCAGCAGCACGCGCTCGCGCAGCAGCGGCGCCACCCAGCGGTAATGCACTTCCCGGTCCGGCACGCGGGCCAGCACGCCGAGCGCGTCGGGATTGTTGCGCAGGAATTCGAGCTCGCGCCCCAGCGGCACGATCTGGACCTCGCCGCTGAGGCCGGTGCGCAGCGCCAGCTCGTGCATCAGCTCGAACAGCACGCCGCGCTCGCCATGTTCGGGCGGATAAGAGTACGGCGCGATATTGCCGACAAAAACGTCCGTTTCCGCCAGCGCGGCGGCCGGCGTCATCCAGGCGGGCAAGGCCAGCAGGCCGGCGCAGAACAGTAGCTGGCGCAGACGGCGCCGGCGGCGTGAAGGGCTCAAAAGTGAGGGCAAGGGGCGCATCGGCGTCAGTATAAGCGCCGCCGGCCCAGGCGATGGCGCAAAAGTGGGAGGCCGCGCGCCGTCCCGGCAGACGGGATCATGATTCACGAGGTGGCGTAGTGGACCGCTCCGGGCACGGCGCGCTCCAGCTGCGGCGGCGCGGCCTGCGGCGCCGGACGCGCGCGCGCGTCGACGCTGCCGTCGAGTTTTTCCTTGGCGTAGGCGCGCGTCAGTTGCAGCAGGTGGTAGGACAGCTGGCCGCCGTCGACGCCGATGTTGAGCAGGGATTTGGCGGCCAGGTTTTCCAGTCCCTCGAGCACTTCGCGCTCACTGACGCCGTCGCCGGCCGCCACCACCACGGCGGCCTCCTTGTTGAAGCCGCCGGCGAACACGGCCAGCCGGCGCAGGATGATTTTCTCGGCCTCCGGCAGCAGCTCGAAACTCCAGTCCAGCGTCGCCCGCAGCGTGCGGTGGCGGGCCTGCGCCGTGCGGCGGCTGCGCGTGAGCAGCGACAGGCAATCGTCCAGCCGCGCGGCCAGCCCCGCGATGCCGAACAGGTCGATGCGCGAGGCGGCCAGCTCGATCGCCAGCGGCATGCCGTCGAGCTGGCGGCACAGCTGGGCCAGCAGCGGCGCGTCGGCGTCCGACAGCGTGAACTCGCCCAGCGCGGCGGCGGCCCGCTCGACGAACAGCTGGGCGGCCGGAAACACCAGCACGGCGGCCGCCGTCTCGGCCGTGGCCGGCTGCCGCGTCGCTTGCATCTGCTGCATTTGCTGAGGCGGCGGCGCGGCCAGCGGCGGCAGCCGGTACAGCCACTCGCCCTCGACGCCCAGTGGTTCGCGGCTGGTGGCCAGCACGTGGACGCCGGGACAGTGGCGCAGCAGCGTCTCGACCAGGGCCGCCACGCCGGCCACCAGGTGTTCGCAATTGTCCAGCAACAGCAGCATTTTTTTCGCGCGCAGATATTGCAGCAGGAAGCGCTCGCCGGCCTCGGCCAGCACCGACACGCCGAACGAGGCGGCCAGCGCGGCCGGCACCAGGGCCGCGTCGGTCAGCGGGCTCAGGTCGACGAAGCTGGCGCCGTCGGCGTAGCCGGCCGCCAGTTGCTGGCCGGCGGCCAGCGCCACGCTGGTCTTGCCGATGCCGCCGCCGCCGACCACCGAGGCCAGGCGCCGCGCCGGCAGTTCGCGCACCAGCGCGTCGACGGCGTCGGCGCGGCCGATCAGCCGCAATATGGGCGCGGGCAGGCTGTTCATGGCCAGCGGCCGGCGCGGGTCCGGCCACTGGCGCACGATGGGTTCGACGAAGCGGTAGCCGCGCCCCGACACATTGCAGATGTAGCTGGCCTCGCCATGCTCGCCGCGCAGCGCGCGCCGCAGCGCCACCAGGTGCACGCGCAGGCTGGCGTCGACGACGACGGTGCCGGGCCAGACGCGCGCCATCAACTCTTGCTTGCTGACCACCTCGCCGTCCTTTTCCAGCAGCACGGCGAGGATGTCGAGGGCGCGGCTGCTCAACGCCACGGGCTTGCCACCCTTCAGCAGCAGGCCGCGGTCGGGGAATAATTGGAAGGGTCCGAATTTCAGCATCAGATCGAGCATTGCGATTCCTGGCATATGCTTTGAGCAAGATCAATCATAGCGTAACTTGCGCCGACCAGTATCAATCGTCGCCTAATTGGTTCGAAAAAAGCGTTGCGCCAATGTCGCACAATACGGGCGGCAACAAATGTTAACTTTTTTTAACTGCTGCATTGCCAGTCACTGCGACATACTGGAATTGATACTTCGTCTAGTTCGCCATCCCCCGTCCCGCGCCCGCCACGGCGGCCTCGCACGTGGCGACGACAGCTTGCCACGCTTATTCAGCGCATCTTTAGCACATCGTTTGCCACATTTTGCCGCCCTTCCGACCAGCCAGCCTCACCTGAGACCGCAAGACCGCAGACCGACCTGAGACCTCACCACTCACTAACGGGATCCATCATGAAACCTCTACCGACCCGCCATCCCGGCCCCACCTACGCCTTGCTGGGCGCCGCGCTGCTGGCGGTGGCCGGCATCGGGCTGGCGCTGCACACCGAGCCGGCCCGGTCGACCGGCGGCGCCCCGGCCGGCGCGCCGGTGTCGGTGGCCCAGGTCGAGCACCGATCCGTGACGGAATGGGATGAGTTCTCGGGCCGGGTGCAGGCCGTGGAACGGGTCGAGATCCGGCCCCGCGTCACCGGCGCCATCGATAAAATCCACTTCGACGAGGGCCAGATGGTCAAGAAGGGCCAGGTCTTGTTCACCATCGACCAGCGGCCCTACCAGGCGGCGCTGGCGCAGGCCGAGGCCAGCGTGGCGGCGGCCAAGGCGCGCATGGCGCTGGCCAAGCTGGAAGCGGAGCGCTCGCGCCGCCTGATCAGCGAACGCGCCATCGCCCAGCGTGAACTCGACGAGCGCGAAAGCGGGCTGCTGTCGGCCAACGCCGACCTGCAGGCGGGCGAGGCGGCGGTGCAGAACGCGCGCCTGAACATGATCTACACCAGCATCACGGCGCCGGTCGACGGCCGCGTGTCGCGCGCCGAAATCACGGTCGGCAACCTGGTCAGCCCCAGCACCACGCAGGCGCTGGCGACGGTGGTGTCGATGACGCCGGTGTACGTCAACTTCGACGTCGACGAACCGACCTTCATCCGCTACGCCGCGCGCGGCGCGGCCGGCAACGCCGGCACCAAGGACTTGATGGTCAGCGTCGGCCTGGCCACCGAGAGCGGCTACCCGCACCCCGGCCGCATCAAGGCCTTCGACAACCAGCTCGACACCGTCAGCGGCACGATACGGGTGCGCGCCATCGTCGACAACCCCAACGGCACCCTGCTGCCCGGCATGTTCGCCCGCGTGCGCACGGCCGGCGGCAAACCGGTCGACGCCCTGCTCATCAACGACAAGGCCGTGGGCACCGACCAGAACCACAGCTATGTGATGGTGCTCGGCGCCGGCAACAAGGCCAGCTACCGCCTCGTCAAGCTGGGCCCCATCGTCGAGGGCGCGCGCGTGGTGCGCGAGGGCTTGACCAAGGACGACAAGATCGTCGTCGACGGCTTGCAGCGCATCCACCCGAACGACGTGGTGTCGCCGGACGTGGTGGCGATGTTCCCGGCGCCGGCCGCGGCCGTCCCGGCCGCGCACTGAGCCGCCGGAGCCGACCATGAATATTTCCAAGTTCTTTATCGACCGCCCCATCTTCGCCGGCGTGCTGTCCTGCATCATCCTGATCGGCGGCCTGATCGCGATGCAGAACCTGCCCATTTCCGAGTACCCGGAAGTGATACCGCCGTCCGTCGTCGTCAGCGCCCAGTATCCGGGCGCCAATCCCGAGACCATCGCCGAAATCGTCGCCACGCCGATCGAGGAACAGATCAACGGCGTCGAAGGCATGTTGTACATGCAGTCGCAGGCCACGTCCGACGGCCTGATGACGCTGACCGTCACCTTCCGCCTCGGCGTCAATCCCGACCTGGCCCAGCAGCTGGTGCAGAACCGCGTCAACCAGGCCTTGCCGCGCCTGCCCGACGTGGTCCAGCGCATCGGCGTGACGACGCTCAAATCGTCGCCCACGCTGACCATGGTGGTGCACCTGCTGTCGCCCAACGACCGCTACGACCAGAACTATCTGCGCAACTACGCCGTCATCAACGTCAAGGACCGCCTCTCGCGGCTCGACGGCATCGGCCAGGTGCGCCTGTTCGGCTCCGGCGACTACGCCATGCGCATCTGGCTCGATCCGCGCAAGGTGGCCGAGCGCAACCTGGCCGCCACCGACATCGTGGCCGCCATCCGGGCCCAGAACATCGACGTCGCCGCCGGCGTGATCGGCTCCTCGCCGTCGCTGCCCGGCGTGGCCTACCAGATGTCGGTCAACGCGCGCGGGCGCCTGAGCACCGAACAGGAATTCGGCGACATCGTGATCCGCACCTCGCCCGACGGCGCCGTCACCTATCTGCGCGACGTGGCCCGCATCGAGCTGGCCGCCGGCGACTACTCGCTGCGCGCGCTGCTCAACAACAAACAGGCGGTGGCCCTGCCCATCTTCCAGTCGCCCGGCTCGAACGCGCTGCAAGTGTCGGCCGCCGTGCGCGCCACCATGGCCGAGCTGAAAAAGGACATGCCCGACGGCGTCGACTACAGCATCGTCTACGACCCGACCCAGTTCGTGCGCGCCTCCATCGAGGCCGTGATCCACACCCTGCTCGAAGCGATCGCGCTGGTGGTGATCGTCGTCATCATCTTCCTGCAAACCTGGCGCGCCTCCATCATCCCGCTGCTGGCGGTGCCGGTGTCCATCATCGGCACCTTCTCCGTGCTGCTGATGCTGGGCTTCTCGATCAACGCGCTGTCGCTGTTCGGCCTGGTGCTGGCGATCGGCATCGTCGTCGATGACGCCATCGTCGTCGTCGAAAACGTCGAGCGCAATATCGAGCACGGGCTGTCGCCGAAAAAGGCGACCTACAAGGCCATGCAGGAAGTGTCGGGACCCATCATCGCCATCGCGCTCACGCTGTGCGCCGTGTTCGTGCCGCTGGCCTTCGTCAGCGGCCTGACGGGCCAGTTCTTCAAGCAGTTCGCCGTCACCATCGCGATTTCGACGGTGATCTCGGCCTTCAATTCGCTGACCCTGTCGCCGGCGCTGGCGGCCCTGCTGCTGCGCGCGCCGACCGCGCCCAAGGACAGGCTGCAACGCGTCATCGATAAATTTTTATGCCGCTTCTTCAAGTGGTTCAACCGCGGTTTCCACAGCGCGTCCGAAGGCTATGGGCGAGGCGTCGGCGGCGTGCTGCGGCGCAAGCTGATTTCGGTGGTGATCTACGGCTGCCTGATCGGCCTCACGCTGCTGCTGTTCCACCGCGTGCCGAACGGCTTCGTGCCGGCCCAGGACAAGCAGTACCTGGTCGGCTTCGCGCAACTGCCCGACGCCGCCTCGCTCGACCGCACCGAAGACGTGATCCGGCAGATGAGCGAGATCATGATGAAACAGCCCGGCGTGAAATCGGCGGTGGCCTTCCCCGGCCTGTCGATCAACGGCTTCGTCAACGCGCCCAACGCCGGCATCGTCTTCGCCTCGCTCGATGACTTCGACCTGCGCACCACCAAGGAATTGAGCGGCGGCGGCATCGCCCAGGCGCTGAACCAGAAATTCGGCGCCATCAAGGGCGCGTACATCGCCATCTTCCCGCCGCCGCCGGTGCAGGGCCTGGGCACCATAGGCGGCTTCAAGTTCCAGATCGAGGACCGCGGCGCGCTCGGCACCGAGGCCATGAACAAGGCCCTGCAGGACTTCCTCGCCGAGGCCCGCAAGGCGCCCGAGCTGACCGGCATGTTCTCCAGCTTCCAGATCAACGTGCCGCAGCTGTTCGCCGACGTCGACCGGGTCCACGCCCAGCAGCTCGGGGTGTCGGTGCCGTCGGTGTTCGACACGCTGCAAATTTATCTCGGCTCGCTGTACGTCAACGACTTCAATAAATTCGGCCGCACCTTCCAGGTCAAGGTGCAGGCCGACGCGCCGTTCCGCGCCCACGTCGAAGACATCGGCCTGCTCAAGACCCGCAACGACAAGGGCGAGATGGTGCCGCTGTCGTCGCTGCTGCACATGACGCAGAGCTACGGCCCCGATCAGGCGATCCGCTACAACGGCTTCCCCTCGGCCGACGTCAACGGCGGCCCGGCGCCCGGCTACAGCACCGGCCAGGCGCAGGAGGTGGTCGAGCGCATCGCCGCCAAGACCTTCCCGCGCGGGATCACCTTCGAGTGGACCGAGATCACCTACCAGGACAAGATCGCCGGCGACACCCTGTTCATCATCATGCCGCTGTCGATGCTGCTGGTGTTCTTCGTGCTGGCCGCCCAGTACGAAAGCCTGGCCATGCCGCTGGCGGTGCTGCTGATCGTGCCGATGGGGATCTTGTCGGCCATCTTCGGGGTCTGGCTGACCAAGGGCGACAACAACATCTTCACCCAGATCAGCTTCATCGTGCTGGTCGGGCTGGCGTGCAAGAACGCCATCCTGATCGTCGAATTCGCGCGCGAGCTCGAACACGAGGGCCGCTGCATCGCCGCCGCCGCCACCGAGGCCGCGCGGCTGCGGCTGCGGCCCATCCTGATGACGTCGATCGCCTTCATCGCCGGCGTCGTGCCGCTGGTCCTGTCGCACGGCGCCGGCGCGGAAATGCGCCATGCCATGGGCGTGGCCGTTTTCGCCGGCATGATAGGCGTGACGTCCTTCGGCCTGTTCTTGACGCCGGTGTTCTACGTCATCCTGCGCCGCCTGGCGACCGGCCAGGCCCTGGACGAAGAACATTATGAAGACACCGGCCACGCGCCACTGGGCGGCCCGGCCGATCCGCTGGTCCACCTGCCGCCTGCGGGAGAATGACATGACGATACGATCATCGACGGTGAAGGCCGGGACCGTCGCGGCCGCGCTGGCCACGCTGACCGCATGCAGCACCAACAAGCCGCCGGCGACGGTGCAAATGGAGGTGCCGGCGGCCTATCGTGAAGCGCCGGCCGCCGCCGAAGGCTGGACCGTGGCCATGCCGGCCGACGCGGCCGAACGCGGCGCGTGGTGGCGCATCTATGGCGACGCCCGGCTCGACGCGCTGGTGGCCCAGGCCAGCGCCGACAGCCCGACGCTGGCCATCGCGCTGCAAAGGGTGAAGGAGGCGCGCGCCGTCGCCGGCCTGGCCGACGCCGACCGCGCCTTCCAGCTCGACGCCGGCTTCGGCCCGACCCGCAGCGGCGACAACACCGGCCACGCCACCCAATGGCGGGCCCAGCTCACGGCCGCCTACGAAGTCGACCTGTTCGGCCGCCTGTCCGACGCCAGCCGCGCCGCCGCCCTCGACGCCGCCGGCCAGGAAGCGGCCTACCGCTCGGTGCTGCTGTCGCTGCAGGCCGACGTCGCGCAAAATTATTTCGCCCTGCGCTCCTACGACAGCGAGCTCGATGTGCTGCGCCAGACCGTGCTGCTGCGGCGCGACTCGCTGCGCCTGATCCAGCTGCGCTACGATAACGGCGACGTCAGCGAACTCGATCTGTCGCAGGCCCAGGCCGAGCTGGCGACCACGCTGGCCGACCAGGAAGGCCTGCAAAGCCAGCGCGTGAACCGCGACCACGCGCTCGCCGTCCTGCTCGGAAAAGCGCCGGCCGTCTTCACGCTGGAGCCGGCGCTGCTGGCCACCACCGGCATCCCGGTGCCGGCCGGCCTGCCGTCCGAACTGCTGCAACGGCGGCCCGACATCGCCCAGGCCCAGCGCGACGTGGCCGCCAACAGCGCCCGCATCGGCGTGGCCAAGGCGGCGTTTTACCCCAGCCTGTCGCTGTCGGCCGGCGCCGGCTACGCCTCGTCGGCGCTGCACAATTTATTCGAATCGTCGAGTAAAAACTGGATCATCGGCCCGCTGTTCGGCACCATCCTGAACATGCCGCTGCTCGACGGCGGGCGCAACCGCAGCAACCTGGCGCTGGCCGACGCGCGCTACGCCTCCTCGGTGGCGAACTACCGGCAAACCGTGCTGACCGCCATGCAGGACGTGGAAAACAATTTGAACGCGCTGCAATCGCTGGCGCGCCAGATCACGTATGAGGAGGATGCGGTGCGGGCGGCCGGCACGGCGGCCAAGCTGGCCGACTCGCGCTACCGCAACGGCTCGGCCAGTTATTTCGAAGTGCTGGACGCCCAGCGCACCAGCCTGGCCGCCCAGCGCGCCCGCAGCCAGCTGGCCGGCCAGCGCGCGGTGGCCTCGGTGGGCTTGATTAGGGCGCTGGGCGGCGGCTGGGGGCCGGTGGCGTCGTCCGATACGGCGGCCGCGTTGTAAGCGCCGGCTGCGGGACACGGCGGCGCCGGAACGTGCGGCCGTGTCAGGCCGGATCCCGGCCGTTGGAATTCGCATAAAAAATCACACGGACCGGCACTCGCCTCCCAGCCCGAAGTCATGTATTCTGCCCGCAGCACATCAACCAAGGACAGCCGCATGACACCACGCCTCGCCTCGTTCCGCACCTCCATTCTGATCGCCAGCCTGCTGGCCGCCGGCCTCTGCTCCCTCCCCGCCCACGCCGCCCCGCCACCACCCGGCGCCGGCGGCAAGGTCTCGGCCGCCGTGGCCGACCGCGCCCAGCAGCAGCTCGACCAGCTGGCCGGCGCCTTCTACGTCGCCCGCGCCCAGTTCGACCCGCTGCTCTACGCCACCGCCAACGGCGACAGCCGCTACGACGACCAGATCGGCATGCGCATCGCGCCGAAAGTGCGGGCCCGCCAATTCGCGCTGTACCACAAGATGCAAAGCCAGCTGCGCGCCATTCCGCGCGGCCACCTCGTCGTCAAGGCCCAGCTCAATTACGACCTGCTGGCGTTTGAACTCGACAGCGCGCTCGACATGGAACCCTACCCCGAGCACCTGCTGCCGATCAACCAGATGGACAACGTCCCCAGCACGCTGGCCAACTACGCCGACGGCACCGGCTCGCAGCCGCTGGCGACACCCAAACAGTACGACGCCTACCTCAGCCGGCTGAACCAGCTGCCGGCGTGGCTAGACCAGGCCATCGCCAACATGAAGGAAGGCATGCGCAGCGGCGTCGTGCTGCCGAAAGCGATCACGGTGGCGATGCTGCCGCAGTTCCAGGCGCTGCGCAGCGCCACGCCGGAGGCCAGCGTGTTCTACTCGCCGGTGACGCGCTTCCCGGCCCAGTTTTCGGACGCCGACAAGCAGCGCCTGACGGCCGCCTATCGCCAGACCGTGGCCGTCAAACTGGCGCCGGCGCTGAACCGCCTGGTGCGCTTCCTGGAAACCGACTACCTGGCCGCGAGCCGCGACAGCAGCGGCCTCGGCGCCTTGCCGAACGGCGCCGCGTGGTATCGGGCTGCCATCAAGGACAACACCTCGCTGGCGCTGGCGCCGGAGCAGATCCATGAACTGGGCTTGAAGGAAGTGGCGCGCATCCAGCAGCAATTGGTGGCGCTGGGACCGAAGCTCGGCTACGACGGCCCGGCCGACCAGCTGCCGCAATGGGTCGCGGCGCAGGACAAGTTCAAGCCCTTCAAGACCGACGCCGACGTGCTCAACGCCTATCGCGGCATCTACGCGCAGGTGAGCGCGCAACTGCCGACGTTTTTCAGCCTGCTGCCGAAGGCGAAACTGTCGCTGCAACTGGAACCGGAGCTGACGCGCGCCACCGCGTCCGACCACTACACGCCGCTGGCCGCCGACGGCTCGCATCCCGGCGTGTTCTGGCCGGTGGTGAACGACGCCAGCAAGTACAGCGATGTGAGCATGGTCAGCCTGTTCCTGCACGAAGGCGTGCCTGGCCACCACCTGCACGCGGCGCTGCTGAAGGAACTGGACCTGCCCGACTTCCGCAAGTTCAACACCGAAAATCCGGAGACGGCATCGTATACCGAAGGCTGGGCGCTGTACTGCGAAACGCTGGGCAAGGAGTTCGGCCTGTACGACAACCCGGCCTTTTACTACGGCCACCTGAACGACGAGCTGCTGCGCGCCGTGCGGCTGGTGGTGGACACCGGCATGCACGCGCAGGGCTGGAGCCGCGACCAGGCCATCGCCTACACGATGAAGACGCTGGGCTACAGCCACGCGCGCGCGCAAAACCAGATCGAACGCTATATGGTGATGCCGGCGCAGGCGCTGGCCTATAAAATCGGCGCGCTGAAAATCCTCGAACTGCGCGCCCGCGCGCAACAGGAACTGGGGCCGAAGTTCAGCTACCAGAAATTCCACGAAGTCGTCACCGGCGACGGCACGCTGTCGCTGGCGATCCTGGAAGCGCAGGTCGACCGCTGGATCGCCGGCGCGAAGTGAGCGAATGCCAGGGCGCCATGCTGATTCCCGCATCCACGAAATTTTCCTCTCTCTGGATCAGGTGCCTTTGCGTCATCGCGGCTGTATTGCTGTATTCGGCGCCGGCCTACTGCCCGGCGGCGCCGCCCATGGTGGTCCGCTATTACTACTCGGCCAACGACGCCGTCCGGTACGACTATTACGCCGAGCTGCTGAACATGGCCTTGAAGCGCACCGAGGCCGAGTACGGGCCTTATCGGATGGAGAGATACACCGCGTCCCTGAGTTCGGCCCGATGGAACGCCCTGGCGATACAGGGAAAATCCATCAACGTCATGTGGAGTAATATCGGCCACGCGGATCTCAATGAAAAGATGATCCCGATACCGATACCGGCCGACCGCGGCGTGCATGGCTATCGCGTATTCCTGATACGCGCCGAGCGCCAGGCCGAATTCAGCCAAATCAAAAACCTGGCGGCGCTGCGCCATTTCGTCATGGGCCAGGGAGCGAATTGGGGAGACCTCAAAATCCTGAAACACAATGGCATCCCAGTGGTCACGGGCACGCTGTACGAGAATCTATTTCCGATGCTGGAGGCCAGACGATTCGATTATTTCTCGCGGTCGGTGCTCGAAGCGCCGCTGGAAATCGCCTCGTTCGGCTCGACCTATCCCGACCTCAAGGTTGAAAGCAGCCTGCTGTTGCACTACCAGTTTCCGGTGCTGTTCTTCGTCGCCAAAACCGAACCCGCGTTGGCCAGGCGGGTCAGGAGCGGCATGGAAATCATGGTGAAGGACGGCAGCCTGAAGCAGCTGTTTTATCAGTATTTTCAAAAGTCCCTGGCCGATTTGAAACTCAATTCCCGCACGGTGCTGGAGATGGAAAACCCCTACCTGCCGCCATTCGTCCCGGTATCTAATCGCGAATTATGGTTCGATCCGCTGGAGAACCGCTAACGGCGCATCGCTGACCGGAAAACGGAATAAACGATTTATCCCGTTCTCGCGCGATCAACCCGGACATGCACGATATCGATAAGCGCCGCACAGCCTTGCCTACATGTCGCCGGCGGCCATCAACACCGTCGAATAAGGCGCGCAAACGGTCCAGTCCAGCGTTAAATATAAAGCGCGACCCGCCTCGGTCGCCACCAGCACGCGACGTGAAGCGGAAGACGTTTGCGTCGCGCCCAGCGCCGCCATCAACGCCCTGCCGAGGCCGCGCCGCCGATGCGCGCCATCGACGGCGATCCGGTCAAAGACGCAGAAGCCGCCGTGCTCCACAACATAGCCGCTGGCGGCGAGGAAACCATCATCCGTCCAGATGCGCACCGCGTTGGCCGGCCGACCGACCACCACCTCAATCCGATATCCGACCGGCGCGACCGGCGTGTCGTCAAACGAGCCATCGTGGATCATCAAGTAACTGGCCGGCTGCAACTGCCAGCCCGACGGCACCAGCGCGAGCAATTGCTCGCCGGGACAGCACATCTTGATGGGGATAGTCGGCACGTCTATCGACACCGCCAGTTCGCGTATCCCCGGCACCGGGCCAGCAAAGACATGGCGCCGCGTTTCATTCGGCAACCCCGTATCGACGCGCATGCCGCCACGATCGGCCACCGGCAGCGGCAAGCCACGCGCGATCGACCGAGCAGTCAGCCAGCCCCACAAAAGCGCAGCCTCGACGTGATTCGAATTGCGATGTTTTTCCGTCATCCGTTCCGCGATATCGACCAGCGCATTGTGCCACCAAAGCGTACCGCCCTGACCACAATGCCTTGTTGCCTCCCAAACGTTGGGTTTATCTTTTCTGGGCGGTGTTCAGGCGCGGCGGCGCTTGACAAATGCGATCAGTCCCATCCCGGCCAGCAGCATTGCATAGACCGATGGCTCTGGCACGGGCGCGGCCGGAGAATAGCTGTCAGAGCTAGCAAAGGTGCCGGCGGAGAATGAGGTTTCGCTGTTGCCGCTTGAGAAGTTAGCGTAGCCGACCAGAAGAGTATTCTGTTGGGTCTCAATTTTGGCGCCGTTACCCAATGGAACATCATATGCGGAATTTAGGCTTTTATAGTCTTGTGTGTAGGCCGGCTGACCATCGACGTAGGTCGTGAGGCTAATCCAGGAACTGCTAACTGCCCAATCACCAATTTGCTTGGTTTGACCGGTTAAAACGGAATTCGCGGTAAAGACAATGGCCGTCATTGGCGACAACTCGAAATTCGTCACGCCGCTGCTTCCCTGAATAGTGGCTCGCTTTAAATTGAAACTGCCATCACCCGCAGCATTGGCAACAACAGTCAGACCCAACGAATCGAGCGATCCATTACTGGTCAGGGTACCATGTGCGCTGGCGGTGCCATTAACCTGGCCCAGTGTGATTGGATCTTGCTGGTGCGCCCCAAATGTCGATGAAAACAGCCCGCTATTGTCGAACTGGACGGAGAACGAAGATGGTCCCGTCTCGTTGCTGCCATGCACAAAGGATAGTGAAGGTGTTATACCGTCATTGAGATCCAGATCGACCAACCGGTAACTAATGGTGCTGATGTAAGACGTAGAAGTGCTCTGTGCTGTAGCTGTGCCGACAAACATCAGACTAACCAGCACAGGAATTAGGCGGTATGGCAGCTGCATTATGTTCCCTTTTACGTGATTTATATGCAACAATCCTACCATTACGTTGCACATTAAGGTGAGCTCTAATAACTCGATTTTGACGGCGTAAAGCGGTGAGCAGGCCGCTTGCCCAATGTCGGCGGTTGTAACGGCCGATCCGGCGACGCGT
>NZ_JANXMI010000014.1 GCF_025354735.1 Rugamonas sp. | reverse complement strand
CGGACAGGCCCTGGCCGCGTTCGCCGACCATCGAGTCGTAGGCCTGCGGCAGGCGCAGGATGAATTCGTGGGCGTGGGCGGCGCGGGCGGCGGCGATGATTTGCTCGCGCGTCGCTTCCGGCTTGCCGTAGGCGATGTTTTCGGCGATGGTGCCGAAGAACAGGAAGGGCTCTTGCAGCACCAGGCCGATATTGCGGCGGTAGTCCGACACGGCGAAGGAGCGGATGTCGACGCCATCGAGCATGATGGCGCCCTCGGAGACGTCGTAAAAACGGCAGATCAGGTTGACCAGCGTGCTCTTGCCGGAACCGGAGTGGCCCACCAGGCCTATCATTTCGCCGGCCTTGATGTCGAGGTTGATGCCGCGGTTGACGGCCCGGTTGCCGTAGCGGAAGCCGACTTCGCGCAGCGTGATATTGCCTTCGACCGTGCCGACCGACACCGGGCGCACCGGTTCCGGCACCGACGACACGTGGTCGAGGATGTCGAAGATGCGCTTGGCGGCCGAGGCCGATTTCTGCGTGACGGACACGATGCGGCTCATCGAATCGAGGCGGCCGTAGAAGCGGCTCGAATAGGCGATGAAGGTCAGCAGCACGCCGACGGTGATGCGGCCCTTGGACAGTTGCCAGATGCCGAACACCCAGATCACCAGCAAGCCCAGCTCGGTCAGGAAGGAGACGGTGGGCGAGAACAGCGACCAGATTTTATTGAGCTTGTCGTTGACGGCCAGGTTGTGCTTGTTGGCGGTGCGGAAGCGCGCCGCTTCGCGCGCCTCTTGCGCGAAGGCTTTCACGACCCGGATGCCGGGGATGGTGTCGGCCAGCACATTGGTCACCTCGCCCCACACGCGGTCGATTTTTTCGAAGCCGGTGCGCAGGCGGTCGCGCACGATGTGGATCAGCCAGGCGATGAAGGGCAGCGGCAGCAGCGTGACGGCGGCCAGCGCCGGGTCGATCGAACAGAGGATCACGCCGGTCATGATGATCATCAGCACGTCGGAGGCGAAGTCGAGCAGGTGCAGCGACAGGAACACGCAGATGCGGTCGCTCTCGCTGCCGATGCGCGACATAAGGTCGCCGGTGCGCTTGCCGCCGAAATATTCCAGCGACAGTTTCAGCAAGTGTTCATAGGTGGCCGTGCGCAGGTCGGCGCCGATGCGCTCGGACACCAGGGCCAGCACATACGTCTTGCCCCAGCCCAGCGCCCACGCCAGCACGGCCGAGGCCACCAGCCCCGACATATACAGGGCCACCAGCATGGTGTCGACCGGCTTGCCGTTTTGATAGGGGATCAGCACATTGTCGGTCAGCGGCCCGGTCAGGTAGGGCGGGATCATATAGGCGGCCGTGCCCAGCAGCATCAATGTGAAGCCGAGCGCCAGCTGGCCGCTGTAGGGCCGGGCGAAGCGCCACAGGCGGAACAGCGTCCACGTCGACGGCGGCGTGTAGACGACCTTGGTGCAGATCGGGCAATCTTCCTGGTCCGGCTCCAGCGGCGCCTTGCAGCTCGGGCAGACGTTTTTGTCTTCGAGAACGATGGGCTCGCCGCTGACGTGGCTGTGGCGCTGCGCGTTGAATTGTTCGACCAGGCGGATGGCGTGGAGGTTCTGGCCCAGCGTGAAGCGCCAGGCGGCCAGCCGGCCTTGTCCATCGTACAACTCCAGGTGGCCGACGCCGGCGTGGTCGTGGTGTTTCAGCACCAGGCCGTCGCGGTAGAGCCAGTCTTGCCAGGTCGCCGCGCCGGGCGAACGGGCCAGGATTCTGCGCCCGGTGACAATTATTATGCCCTTGGAGAAACGAAGTTGGGTATCCAGGTCAACCTCCAAGGCACTTGCAACGTTTTCCCCATTGGAAAGTTGCGCCTGCACATGAGAATTCCACTGTTCTGGCAATTCCGGCAGGGCCGATACTGAGGAAAGTTGTTGCGTTGTCATCGTGCGGCGTACTCCGGTTCCGTCTTTGCCCTCGGGAAAAGACTTATAAAGTGTAAGGTAATCAATGAAACCCGTTGCTGGTCAGGTAATAAACGCTCTCATGTGGCCGCCTGGCGGCTGATGGTGACGCTTATTTACGGTATTCTGTCAGTTGTCCGACAGACAGTGGAATCCAGGAAAGGGTCGACAGGCTGTTGCGGCGAAGTATACCGCAAGAGCGACGGCAACAGAGAATTAGCAAGCCGCATCCGCATCCCCCCAAGCGCTCCCTTTAGACAAGCGGCCGCATCAATTTTGGCGGGCGGCGGTGGCTCAGGGTTTACAATACGGCGCGGGCTGGCCACGGCCAATAACAAAGATACAAGAACTGAAACATGAACAAGAAGAAAGACATTGAATTTCTCCGTGTGACTCATCTGCGCGGACCCAATATTTGGACTTATCGCCCGGTGATCGAGGCGTGGCTGGATATTGGCGCGCTTGAAGACTTCCCGTCGAATAAGCTGCCCGGCCTGTATGAGCGCCTGGTCGCATGGCTGCCCAAACTGGTCATCCACCGCTGCGGCGTCGGCGAGCACGGCGGTTTCCTCGAACGCCTGCGCGAAGGCACTTACGCCGGCCACATCCTCGAACACGTGGTGCTGGAACTGCAAAACCTGGCCGGCATGAAAACCGGCTTCGGCAAGACGCGCCAGATCGGCGACGGCACCGGCCTGTATAAGATGGCCTTCCGCACCCGCCAGGAACAGGTCGGCCGCGCCGCCCTGGCCGCCGGCCGCGACCTGCTGATGGCCGCCATCGAAGACCGTCCCTACGACCTGGCCGCCACCGTCGAATCGCTGACGGACCTGGCCGAGTCGCTGTGCCTGGGCCCCAGCACCGCCAACATCGTCGACGCCGCCACCGAGCGCAAGATCCCCGCGATCCGCCTGACCGACGGCAACCTGGTGCAACTGGGCCACGGCGCCCGCCAGCGCCGCATCTGGACCGCCGAAACGGAACGCACCAGCGCCATCGCCGAAGGCATCGCCAGCGACAAGGACTTGACCAAGAGCCTGCTGTCCTCCTGCGGCATCCCGGTGCCCGAGGGCGAGCTGGTCAAGTCCGCCGAAGCGGCTTGGGCGGCCGCGCAGGACATCGGCCTGCCGGTCGTCGTCAAGCCCTACGACGGCAACCACGGCCGCGGCGTCTCCCTCAATCTGATGACGCAGGCCGACGTCGAAGCGGCCTACGCGCTGGCCGCGCGCAAGGGCGGCAGCCAGAGCGTGATCGTCGAACGCTTCATCGTCGGCAATGAACACCGGCTGCTGGTGGTCGGCAAGCGCCTGATCGCGGCCGCCTCCGGCGAATCGCTGTGGGTCACCGGCGACGGCAAGGCCAACATCATCGCCCTGGTCGACAGCCAGATCAACACCGACCCGCGCCGCGGCACCACCGAAGACGCGCCGCTCAACGCGCTGGCCCCGGAACACGGCGCCGAGATCATCCTCGAACTGGAACGCCAGGGCATGACCGCCTACTCGGTGCCGCTCGACGGCCAGAAGGTGCTGATCCAGCCGAACGGCAATGTCGGCTACGACGTCACCGACAGCGTGCATCCGAGCGTGGCCGCGATGGCGACGCTGGCGGCGCGCATCATCGGCCTCGACATCGCCGGCATCGACGTCGTCGCCGAAGACATTTCGCGGCCGCTGGAAGAGCAGGGCGGCGCCGTCATCGAAGTCAACGCCAGCCCCGGCCTGCTGGCCCATTTGCGTCCGGCCAGCGGCCAGCCGCGTCCCGTCGGCACGGCCATCGTCGACCATTTGTTCGCCGCCGAGGAAACCGGGCGCATGCCCATCATCGGCATCACGGGCCGGCACGGCACCACCATGGCGGCGCGCCTGATCGCCTGGCTGCTGCAAATCGGCGGCCAGAAAACCGGTTTGACCTGCGCCGACGGCTTGTTCGTCAACGGCCGCCTGCTGCCGCAGGACGGCTACACGGCGTGGGAGTCGGGCGAGCGCCTGCTGTTGAACAAAAACGTCGAAGCGGCCGTGTTTGAAAGCAGCGCGCGCATGATCCTGTCCGAAGGCCTGGCCTACGACAAGTGCGCCGTCGGCGTCGTCACGGACGTCAGCGGCCACGAAGAACTGGCCGAGTTCCACATCACCGACAGCGATCAGCTCTACAACGTGCTGCGCACCCAGGTCGACGTGATCTTGCCGAGCGGCGTGGCGGTGCTCAACGCGGCCGACCCGCAAGTGGTCGACATGGCGCGGCTGTGCGATGGCGAAGTGATTTTCTACGGCATCGACGAGCAGCTCGCCGCCGTCGCCGCCCACCGCGCAGCCGGCCTGCGCGTGGTGTTCCAGCGCGCCGGCCGCATCGTGCTGGGCGCCGGCATGGACGACGTGGCGACGCTGCCGCTGTCGGCGCTGGTGCCGCCGGAAGCCGTGCTGGCCGCCATCGCCGCCGCCTGGGCGCTGGGCCTGACGGCCGAATTGATCGGCGCCGGCCTGCGCACCTACGACGCGCATTCGCACCAGAAGCCGCACTAAAGAACCTCACAGGATAAGCAGAGTTATGGAAGTCATACGCACACGCGCCTTGCGCGGCCCGAATCTTTGGAGTCACCACACGGCGATCGAAGTCATCGTCTCTTGCAGTCCCGAAGAGCAGGCCATCGACCAGCTGCCCGAATTCGAAGTGCGCCTGCGCGCGCGCTTCCCCGGCATCAGCGCCCTGCAGCCGACCGGCCACGCCGACGCCGTGCCGATGGCGCACGTGCTGCAACTGGCGGCGCTGGGCTTGCAGGCGCAAGCCGGCTGCCCGGTCACCTTCAGCCGCACCACGCAGACGCTGGAGCCGGGCATCTACCAGACCGTCGTCGAATACACCGAGGAGGCGGTCGGCCGGCTGGCGATGGAGCTGGCCGAGGCCCTGATCGGCGCGGCGCTGGCCGACACGCCGTTCGACCTCGACGCCGCGCTCGCGCAATTGCGCGACCTCGATGAAGACGTGCGCCTGGGCCCGAGCACGGGCGCCATCGTGGCCGCCGCCGTGGCGCGCGACATTCCGTTCCGCCGCCTGACCGAGGGCAGCATGGTGATGTTCGGCTGGGGCAGCCGCCAGCGCCGCATCCAGGCCGCCGAAATGGACAGCACCAGCGCCATCGCCGAATCGATCGCGCAGGACAAGGAATTGACCAAGAAGCTGCTGCACGCGGCCGGCGTGCCGGTGCCGAACGGCCGCTCGGTGGCCGACGTCGACGACGCCTGGGCCGCCGCGCTGGAAATCGGCCTGCCGGTGGTGGTGAAACCGAAGGACGGCAACCAGGGCAAGGGCGTCACCGTCAACGTGATGAGCCGCGAGCACCTGGCCACCGCCTACCACGCCGCGCGCGAATTCCGCGACGACATCATGGTCGAGCGCTTCCTGCCCGGCAACGACTACCGCCTGCTCGTCATCGGCGACAAGATGGTGGCCGCCGCCCGCCGCGATCCGCCGCAGGTGGTCGGCGACGGCGTCCACTCGGTGCGCGAACTGGTCGACCTGGTCAACGCCGATCCGCGCCGCGGCAGCGGCCACGCCACCTCGCTGACCAAGATCCGCTTCGACGACATCGCGCTGGCGCGCCTGGCGCTGCAAGGCTTGCAGGCCGATTCGGTGCCCGCCAAGGGCCAGCGCGTCATCCTGCGCAACAACGCCAACCTGTCGACCGGCGGCACCGCCACCGACGTCACCGACGACGTCCATCCCGAAGTGGCGGCGCGCGCGGTGGAGGCGGCGCAGATGATAGGCCTCGACATCTGCGGCGTCGACGTGGTCTGCGACGGCGTGCTGCAACCGATAGAACAGCAGCGCGGCGGCGTGGTCGAAGTGAACGCCGCGCCCGGCCTGCGCATGCATCTGTCGCCGTCGTTCGGCAAGGGCCGGCCGATCGGCGAGGCCATCGTCAACACCATGTTCCCCGAGGGCGAGGACGGCCGCATCCCGGTCGTCGCCGTCACCGGCACCAACGGCAAGACCACCACCGTGCGCTTGATCGCCCACCTGCTCACGGCCAGCGGCCTGCGCACCGGCATGACCAACACCGACGGCGTCTACATCGAGGGCCGGCGCACCGACAGCGGCGACTGCAGCGGCCCGCGCAGCGCGCGCAACGTGCTGCTGCATCCGGACGTCGACGCCGCCGTCTTCGAGACCGCGCGCGGCGGCGTGCTGCGCGAAGGCCTGGCCTTCGACCGCTGCAAGGTCGCTGTCGTCACCAACATCGGCACCGGCGACCACCTCGGCCTGAACTACATCACCACGGTCGAAGACCTGGCGGTGCTCAAGCGCGTGATCGTGCAGAACGTGTCGGCCAGCGGCTTCGCGGTGCTCAACGCGACCGACCCCATCGTCGCCGGCATGGCCGCCAACTGCCGCGGCAAGGTGATCTTCTTCGGCGCCGACCGCGGCCACCCGGTCATCGCCACCCACCTGGCGCAGGGCCGCCGCACGGTCTACGTGGCCGACGGCCACGTCGTCGCCGTCGAAGGCAAGGACGTGCACAAGGTCGCGCTGGCGCAGGTGCCGATCACGCGCGACGGCGCCATCGGCTTCCAGGTCGAAAACGTGATGGCCGCCGTCGCCGCCGCGTGGGGCGTGGGCATCAGCTGGGAGGCGATCCGCCTCGGCCTGCAAACCTTCGCCAACGATTCCGACAACGCGCCCGGACGCTTCAACGTCTTCACGCACCGGGGCGCCACCGTCATCGCCGACTACGGCCACAATCCGGACGCCATCCTGGCGCTGGTGCAGGCGGTGGAAACCATGCCGGCCAAGCGCCGCGCGGTGGTCATTTCCGGCGCCGGCGACCGCCGCGACCAGGACATCACGCAGCAGACCGAGATCCTCGGCCGCGCCTTCGACGACGTGGTGCTGTATGAAGACGCCTGCCAGCGCGGCCGCGTCGACGGCGAAGTGGTGGCGCTGCTGCGCAGCGGCTTGCACGGCGCGCCGCGCACCACGCGCATCGACGAGATCTACGGCGAGTTCCTGGCCATCGACACCGCCCTCGATCGCCTGCAGGACGGCGACCTGGCGCTGATCCTGGTCGACCAGGTGGAAGAAGCGCTGGCCCACATCGCCAAGCGCATCGCCGAGGGCTGAGCGCAGCAGGGCTTGTGCTACGCAAAATAAAAAAACCGCAGGCGACTGTGGTTTTTTTTGTCGGTTTACAGGGCCGGCGAAGCGGGCGGTGTTGGCGGGACGTCATAAATTTTGACGTTGAATGTATTTTCCAGCGCCGATCGCACTCCCTGCCTTAAGCTCCAGGTAAAGAATATCAAAACGCCGATCAAGATCACGAAGACAAATGAGGCAACCACCCCTTGCCAGACACCGAACCAGAAACGCAATCGAGCCTTGAACACCGTTTCGTATGCGCGATTTTCCAGCTTTGCGTTGTACGTTTCGAGTAAGGACAGCGAGAAGTCAGCAGTGAGTGTCTCGGCCTGATCCTGATAACTCTTCAATTGTAGTTCGCTGGAACTCAAGTCATTGAACATTGCAAAATCAGATGACTCAGGATCTTTGGAATGTCTCTTTTTGAACCCATCGATAAAGTCAAATTTTTGGCGTTTATATAGGGCGTAGGCGACCATGCCCAACAGATCGTCGTCATCCGTCACGAGCTGCCGATAAATCGAGGTATCGTGGGAGGTCATTTATTTTCCGGTTCTCAACTTGATCGACGCTTGTCGGAACGCGTTTCTGATTTCATCCATCGTAAATTGCGGTGGTTCTATCGGCAGCTTGCTGGTGCCGTACGGTCGCAGTAAACGTTCTCTTCGAAAAAGTTTTCGATTGGCTTCCAGAATAAGCTCCTTCGAAAAATGTGTATTGGTTTTCATGATTTCTCCTTCGCAAAGAAAAAAATCTCAAAAGGTTTTTTCATTTTACGTCCGAAAAACTCATAGTTCTTGTGATTTCACAGCGTCTCGTCGGCCAGCGATGCGGCGGGAATCTCTGAGTTGAAAGATGGGGATCGCGGCGCGTTATAGAATGTGGCGTTACGTCCAGCCTATGCCTAGTGGAGGTCTTTTGAATCAATTTCTCAACAACAAATCCGTCGTCGCCGGCCAGGTCGTGCTGGTGCTGCAAGGCGGCGGCGCGCTCGGTGCCTACCAGATCGGCGTCTACCAGGCCATGCACGAGGCCGGGCTGGAGCCGGACTGGGTGATCGGCACCTCGGTCGGCGCCATCAACGGCGCCATCATCGCCGGCAATCCGCCGCAGCTGCGGCTGGAACGGTTGCGCCAGTTCTGGAAGCGCATGGAACAGAACGCGCTGGGGCTGGGCGGCGTGCCGCGCGCCTACGCCAACGCGATGATCGTCCACCATGGCATCCCCTCGTTCTTCTCGCCCAATCCGGCGGCGTGGTGGAATCTCGACGCCAAAGTGGGCGCCGAACGCGCGTCGTTTTATCAGACCTCGCCGCTGCGCGCCACGCTCGACGCGCTGGTCGATTTCGACTATCTGAACGCGCGGCACACGCGCCTGACCGTCGGTGCCGTCAACGCCCGCACCGGCGCGATGCGCTATTTCGACAGCCGCAAGGAGGCGCTGGCGGCACAGCACGTGATGGCGTCCGGCGCGCTGCCGCCGGCCTTTCCGGCCGTGCGCATCGACGGCGAGCCGTATTGGGACGGCGGGATTTATTCGAACACGCCGATCGAGGCGGTGCTCGACGACGAACCGCGCCGCAGCTCGGTGATCTTCTCGGTGCAGGTGTGGAATCCGGACGGCAGCGAGCCGCGTAGCGTGCTCGAAGTGCTCGACAAGCACAAGGAGATCCAGTACGCCAGCCGCGCGAGCAATATCGAGCAGCAGCGCAAGCTGCACCGCTTGCGCCACGTGATCCGCCAGCTGGCGCTGCACCTGCCCGAGGAAGTGGCGTCGGCGCCGGAGGTGCGCGAGCTGACGGCCTGGGGCTGCGGCACGACGATGCACATCGTGTCGCTGAAGGCGCCGCGCGTCGGCGACGAGGACCACACCAAGGACATCGACTTCAGCGCGCGCGGCATCGCCCAGCGCTGGCAGTCCGGCTACGACGACGCGATGCGCTTCATCGAGCAGAAGCCGTGGGAGCAGGAGGTCGACCCGATCGAGGGCGTGGCGATCCACGAGCTGCCGTGGCCGGCGCGTTTGTAGCCTTTCGCACGGGGTTCAGGCGCCGCGCTGTCCCAGCACCTCGTGGCAGACATCGAGCCAGGCGCGCGCCGCGTGCGACAGATAGCGGCCGTTCCACACGTGCGCCACCTGCCATTGCAGCTCCGGCTCCACCAGCCGCACCGTGTCGAGATGGCCGATCGCCAGCCGGTGGATGAAGGGCTGCGGCAGCAGCGCCACGCCCATGCCGGCCGACGCCATCGCCACCAGCCAATCCCACTGGCCGCTCTGCGCCACCACCGTCGGCTCGATGCCGGCGGCGCGGAAGGCCGCGCGCAGGCCGCGCGTGAGCGCGAAGTCGTCCTTCAACAGCACCAGCGGCAGCCTGGCCAGCGCCTTCAGTTTGAGCGTGGTTCGGTTTTTCTGAAAGGTGTCGCGCGCCGCCACCGCCCATATCGGATAGCTGGCGATGGCTTCCGTCTCCAGTTCCAGCTGCGGGTCGGCCGGCAGCACCGTCATGCCGATTTCCAGGTCGCCGGCCGCCACCTGGCGCTCGATGGCCTGGCCGGTGTCTTCGCGCAGCGTCAGCGCGATGGCCGGGTGGCGCTGGCGGAAGGCCTTCAGCACCGGCGTAAACAACAGGTTAATCATGGGCGGTATGCCCACCGTCAGGCTGCCGCGTTGCAGCGCCTGGGTGTCGCGCAGCTCCAGCGCCATCTCCGCCATCGACGCCAGCATCTGCTGGCCGTGGGCGTAGACGATGGCGCCGGTGTCGGTCAGGGTCAGCCTGCGGCCGTCGCGGATCAGCAGCGGCGCGCCGGCTTCGTCCTCCAGCTGGCGCACCATCTTGCTGATGGTCGATTGCGTCACGTGCAGCGTCTCGGCGGCCTGGGTGAAGCTGTTCAGGCGCACGGTTTCGACAAAATAGCGCAGCGAGCGGAGGTCCATGGCGTTTCCACACTATGAGAAAAGCGACTGATTGAAGGGAATATTAGTCATACAGCGAATGTCCTGCGAATTCTATACTGGTTTCATAAACCGAATAACGACAGGAGCACATCATGTATGAAGACCGCATCCGGCGCCCGGCGCTGATGGAAAAACTGATGACGGCGCAGCAGGCCGCCGCGCTGTTCAAGGACGGCATGACCGTCGGCATGAGCGGCTTCACCCGCGCCGGCGACGCCAAGGCCATGCCGCTGGCGCTGGTCGAACGCGCGCGCGCCGCGCCGCTGCGGCTGACGCTCATCACCGGCGCCTTGCTCGGCAACGACAGCGACGGCTTGATGGCCAACGCCGGCGTGGTCGCGCGCCGCCTGCCGTTCCAGAGCGACGCCGCGCTGCGCCGCAAGATCAACAGCGGCGAGGTGATGTTCATCGACCAGCATTTGTCGGAGACTGCCGAGCAGCTGCGCTCGGGCGACCTGGCGCCGGTCGACATCGCGGTGATCGAAGCGGTCGCCATCACGGCCGACGGCGCCATTGTGCCCACCATGTCGGTCGGGAATTCGGCCAGCTTCGCGCAGCAGGCCAGGATGGTGATCGTCGAAATCAACCTGAGCGCGCCGCTGGCGCTCGAAGGCCTGCACGATATCTACCTGCCGCAGGATCGGCCGCTGCGCGGCGCCATCCCGCTGGTCAGTCCATGGCAGCGCATCGGTTCGACGACGATAGCGATCGACCCGGCGCGCATCGCCGCCATCGTCATCACGGACAGTCCGGACAGTCCGTCCAACGCGCTGCCCGGCGACGCCGAAACGGACGCCATCGCGCGCCACGTCATCGCCTTCCTCGAAGGCGAGGTGAGAGCGGGGCGCATGGGGCCGGAGCTGCTGCCGCTGCAGGCCGGCATAGGCACCATCGCCAACGCCGTGCTGCATGGCTTGGTCGCTTCGCCGTTCCGCAACATGACGATGTACTCGGAGGTGTTGCAGGACAGCGCCATCGAGCTGCTCGACTCGGGCCAGCTGGCGATGGCGTCGGCGTCGTCGATCACGCTGTCGGCGGCGGTGCATGAGCGCTTCATCCGCGATATCGAGAGCTACCGGCAGCGCATCGTGCTGCGCCCGCAGGAGATCAGCAATCATCCCGAAGTGGTGCGGCGGCTCGGCATCATCGCGCTGAACACGGCGCTGGAATTCGACATCTACGGCAACGTCAATTCGACCCATGTGGGCGGCACGCACATGATGAACGGGATAGGCGGCTCGGGCGATTTCGCGCGCAACGGGCAGCTGTCCATCTTCGTTAGCAAGTCGGTGGCCAAGGACGGCGCCATATCGAGCGTGGTGCCGATGGCGGCCCACGTCGACCATACCGAGCACGATGTCGACGTCCTCGTCACCGAATGGGGGCTGGCCGACCTGCGCGGGCTGGCGCCGCGCGAACGGGCGCCGCTGATTATCGAGCAATGCGCGCATCCCGACTACCGGCCGCAATTGCGCGCCTATTTCGAGGCCGCGCTGCGCGAAGGCGGGCAGACGCCGCATGTGCTGGAGCAGGCCTTGTCATGGCATGTGCGCTACAAGCGCGAGGGCACGATGCTGCGGTGAGGAGAGGTGGATGCGGCGGCGCGGCGTGAAATCCCATAAAATAGCGGATCGGTACGCACCGTACCCACCTACACGGAACCGCAATGACCATCAAAATCAGCCAAAACTTCGACTCCGGCGCCATCGAGGTGCTGCGCGCCGACAGCGCCGCCACCATCGAACTGAATTTGCGCGACGACTCGCACGCCGACATCCGCCAGTGGTTCCACTTCCGCCTGCAAGGCGCGCGCGGCCAGGCCTGCACCATGCGCTTCCTGAACGCCGGCCAGGCCACCTACGCGCGCGGCTACGAAGGCTACCACGCCGTCGCCAGCTACGACGGCGAAACCTGGTTCCGCGTGCCGACCTCCTTCGACGGCGACGTCATGACCATCGTCCACACGCCGGACCTCGACAGCGTCTACTACGCCTACTTCGAGCCCTATTCCTTCGAGCGCCACCTGCGCCTGCTGGGCGAGGTGGCCGAGAATCCGCTGGCGCGCGTGCATGACCTGGGCAGCACCGTCGATGGCCGCGACATGAACCTGGTCGTCATCGGCAAGCCGGAAGCGGAAAAGAAAATCTGGTTCATCGCGCGCCAGCATCCGGGCGAATCGATGGCCGAATGGTTTGTCGAAGGCTTGATCGACGCGCTGCTCGACGACGCCAATCCGATCGCCCGCAAGCTGCTGCAACGCTGCGTGTTCTACATCGTGCCGAACATGAATCCGGACGGTTCGGTGCGCGGCAACCTGCGCACCAACGCGGCCGGCGCCAACCTCAATCGCGAGTGGATGACGCCGACGCCGGAGCGCAGCCCGGAAGTGCTGGTGGTGAAGCAGAAGATGCACGACACCGGCATCGACATGTTCTTCGACATCCACGGCGACGAGGCGCTGCCGTACAACTTCGTGGCCGGCAACGAGATGCTGGTCAACTTCACGCCGCAGCAGGCGGCGCACCAGCAGGCCTTCATCGACCGCTACAAGCAGGCCAGCCCGGACTTCCAGGACCGGGTCGGCTACCCGGTCGGCAAGTACAAGGAAGACATGCTGACGCTGGCGTCCAAGTATGTCGGCCACCACTTCCAGTGCCTGGCGCTGACGCTGGAAATGCCGTTCAAGGACAACGCCGACCTGCCCGACCCGCACGTGGGTTGGAACGGCGCCCGCAGCGCGGCGTTGGGCGCGGCGATTTTGCAGCCCATCCTGCTGTCGCTGGACTGAGGCGCACCATGGGCGTCGAAATCGAACGCAAATTCCTGGTGCGCGGCGACGATTGGCGCGCGCTCGGCGAGGCGCGGCTGATGCGCCAGGGTTATCTGTCGACGGACCCGGACCGCACGGTGCGCGTGCGCATCGAGGGCGAGTCGGCGACGATGACGATCAAGGGCCGCAGCGTCGGCGCCAGCCGCGGCGAGTGGGAGTACGCCATCCCGTTGGCCGACGCGGCCGAACTGCTGGACCGTTTGTGCCTGCAGCCGCTGATTGAAAAATACCGCCGCCGCATCGCCCACGCCGGCATGCTGTGGGAGGTCGATGAATTCCTCGGCGCGAACGCCGGCCTGGTGGTGGCCGAGATCGAACTGGCGTCGGAAGACCAGGCTTTCGACCGGCCGGCGTGGGTCGCCGCCGAAGTCACCGATGAGCGCCGCTATTTCAATTCCAATCTGATACGCTTGCCATATTCGCAATGGTGACGGCCTGTTGTTGGCATCGGACCGGATCTGCCGTTTGTGACGATTGGTGACATTTGCCCGCTTTGATCTGCGCTACGATCGGCGATATGCGTAATTTTTGCGCATGTCGCTGGGCGCTCGTTGCGCATATCAAAGGGAATACACCATGAGCATGTCGAGCATGAAAGTGGCGACGCGGCTGACCGTCGGTTTTGGTCTGGTCGCGGGTTTGCTGGCGCTGATGACGGGGCTGGGGGTGAACCGCATGGCGCAGATGCAGGAGCGGATCGAAGAAATCACCCAGGTCAACAACGTCGAGGCGCGTCTGGCCGGCGTCATGGATTTATCCGTCACCGAGCGCGCGCTCGCGCTGCGCAACCTGATCCTGCTGACCGAATCCAAAGACGCCGGCGCCGAAACCCAGCGCATCGCCACGCAGGAAAAAAACTACGCGGAGGCGCAGGACAAGCTGGGCGTCATGTTCGCCAGCGCTTCCACGGCGCCGGAGGAGCGCCAGTTGCTCGACCTGGTCAAGCAGCAGGCCGTCCTCGCCACGCCGATCATCGCGCGCGCCACCGCGCTGGCGCTCGATAAAAAATCCGACGAGGCGTACAAGCTGCTGCGCTACGAACTGCGCCCGGTGCAGAAGCTGTGGTGGGAGAAGCTGCGCGAACTGAAGGCGCTGGAGGAAACCCAGAATGTGGACGCGGCGGCGCAGGCGCAAAGCGCTTACGTCAACGCGCGCGCGCTGATGTTCATCATCGGCGGCGTGGCGCTGCTGGTCAGCATCGCGGCGGCGGTGATGATCACGCGCAGCGTGCTGCGCAAGCTGGGCGGCGAACCCGATTACGCCGTCGCCGTGGCCGGCCGCATCGCCGCCGGCGACCTCACCGTCGCCATCGACACCCGCAGCGGCGACAACAGCAGCCTGTTGTTCGCCATGCGCGCCATGCGCGACAGCCTGGCCACCATCGTCGGCCAGGTCCACGCCAGCACGGCGACCATCGCCTCGGCCTCCAGCCAGATCGCGAGCGGGAATATGGACCTGTCGTCGCGCACCGAGCAGCAAGCCAGCTCGCTCGAAGAAACCGCATCGTCGATGGAGCAGCTGACCTCCACCGTCAAGCAGAACGCCGACCACGCGCGCCAGGCCAACGGGCTGGCCGTGTCCGCGTCGGCGGTGGCGCAGAAGGGTGGCGCGGTGGTGTCGCAGGTGGTCGGCACGATGGGATCGATCGACGCCTCGTCGAAAAAAATCGTCGACATCATCGGCGTGATCGATGCAATCGCCTTCCAGACCAATATCCTGGCCTTGAACGCGGCCGTCGAAGCGGCGCGGGCCGGCGAGCAGGGCCGCGGCTTCGCTGTGGTGGCGACCGAGGTGCGCAACCTGGCGCAGCGCTCGGCGGCGGCGGCCAAGGAAATCAAGGTGCTGATCGACGACTCGGTGCAGCAGGTCGACGCCGGCGCGCGGCTGGTCCATCAGGCCGGGGCGACGATGCAGGAAATCGTCGACAGCGTCAAGCGCGTGACCGACATCATGGGCGAGATCAACCACGCCAGCGAGGAGCAGACCTCCGGCATCGAGCAGATCAACCATGCGGTGATGCAGATGGATAATGTGACGCAGCAGAACGCGGCGCTGGTGGAGGAGGCGGCGGCGTCGGCGGCGGCCTTGCAGCAGCAGGCGGCCAGCCTGGCGGCGGTGGTGAGCGTGTTTATGGTGGGCGGGGCGAAGGCGACGGGGCCGGCGCAGGGGGCAGCGGCGCCGCGCAGGGCGGTGGCGGCCAAGCCGCCGTTGCGCACGCCGGCGGTGCTGAAGCTGGAGTCCCGGCCGCAGAAAAAAACCGCCGCGGTTGAAAAGGAGTGGGAAGAGTTTTGAGCGCCGGCGCTCGCTGCCGGGGCGGGGGCGCTGCCCCCTGGTGTTTACCGCGGTGTCGCTGACCGGTTGCGCCGCTGATTCGGTGTCGGCGGCGCAACCGGGGCGCGGCGCTTAGTGGAAGTGCTCGGTGCCGCTGGGCGCGTCTTCCGGCATTTCGGCGTGCGCCAGCTCCCCGACCTGGTCGGCGAACAGCGGCGCGCCGCAATCGTCGCAGAATTCGGAGACATAGCGCTCGCCATGCTTCTTGATCTGCGTGATGCCGGCCGCGTTCAGGTACTGGATGATTTCCTCCACCGGCGTGACCGGCTTGGCCAGCTGCGCGTCGATGCCGCCCGGCTGCACGCCTTCGGGCGGCGTGCCTTCCTCATCCTCTTGCCCGTACAGCGGCCAGACGACGCCGTAGATCACGTCCGGCGTCTGGCGCTGCGTGAACGCGACGCGGTATTCGTCGACCTGGCCGTCGGCCGACTCTTCGCCGAAGCCGGCGATGACGGCGCGCAGCTCGGACGGTTCGATCGCCAGCGTGTGCGTCAGGTAGTGGACGGCGGCGCGGATCGACACCGGCCGTATCAGCTTGTCCGCTTCGCGGCAGGCCATGTAATACGCTTCCGGCAGCAGCAGCTCGATGCCGCAGCCGGGCAGCAGGCGCGCCACGGTCGGCATGGCCTGCGCGCGCCACTGTTCCAGCGCGGTGGTGCGTTCGCCGATGAAGTTGGCCTGGTTGGCCGGCATCTGCCAGCGGAACAGCGGCGCGCCGGCGCGGGCCACGACGGCCACCAGCAGGTAGCGCGTGTCGGCCAGGAAGGGCGCCGTCTCGGGCGCCTTCAGGTCGGCCTTGAGCGCCGTGCCTTTCAGCGCGGCCTGCGCCAGCTTGTGGGTCTTGGCGTAGGTCTCGACGTGGCTGCGCGGCAGCTGGTCGATCGAGAACAGCGTCGGCGACATGGCCAGGTGGGTGCCGTCGGCCAGCAGGTGGGCGGAAAAGTGCGCCGTCAGCGTGCTCAGGATGTCGGCCGGGATGGCGCCGGAAGAGATCGAGAAACGGGTCCAGGCCAGGATGGGCGCGGCGACCAGCAGCACGTCGTGCGCGGTCGGCACGCCGTCGATGTCGACCATGATGGAACTCGATTCGCTGACCGCTTCCACGCCGTCCATCAACACGTCGTAGGCGTTCAAGTCTTCCTTGAACAGGCTGTTGAGCGTGGTGTCGATGGTTTCCTGGTGGCCGGTCTTGAGGAGTTTCTGGAGCTGCGCATCGAGGCTATGTTCCCAGGACCGCTCTTCGATGCGGCTGGCGGCCTGACCGACCGCCTGGGCGTAGGTCACGAGGCGCTGGCTCTCGGCAGATAATTTATGGGATGAATCTTTGGATGGACGACGCATAGCGGCTATAAGAGTCTCGGTAAAGTGGATAAAGCGGATCAGGCTAACAAATGATAACCCTTATGGGACGTATTGTAGTGGATTCGGTCCACATGCCGCGATTAGATGGTGGCGCGCGCGGCAATATCAAGCGGCGGCGCGGCTTTGCCGGCGTGTCGGCGGCGCTGAATCGGGGGCGGCGCCGCCCGCGTCCATGCGGCGCGGACGAAAAAAAACGCCGGACGTCGCCGGCGTTGCGCTTGCGCTTACGCCTTCAGCTACAGGCGTAAGCGCTGATGCCGATTACGCGGCCAGCAGCTGGCGCAGCACGAATGGCAGAATGCCGCCATGCTTGTAGTAGTCGACTTCGATCGGGGTGTCGATGCGCAGCAGGACTGTGACTTCCTGCGAGCTGCCATCGGCGCGGTGGATCACGAGGGTCGCCAGTTGCTGCGGCTTGATCTCGCCTTCCA
>NZ_JANXMI010000329.1 GCF_025354735.1 Rugamonas sp. | reverse complement strand
GCCGATGTTTTCCGCTCGGCGCGAAACAAGGCCATAGCGCGCATGTTCGGAGACGACGCGCCTGCCGACGCAGCAAAATCCCGGGCGACGCCCCGCCTGCGGCGCGATGACGATAAGGACACGCAGCCTGCATCGCGCAGGGCACGCGATCGCGTCACCAATCGCAGCACCGATCATGGCATCGATCACCGCGTCGGTCGCAGCATCGGTCGCGGCATCAATGACCGCATCGATGACGGCGAACGCGCCGCCGTTGCCGGGCAAGCCCCAGCGCGCCCGTCCCAGCCGCGCCCTGGCGACGTCGCCCTCCCCGCCGCGCCGAAAGCTGCGCATGCCGACGAGGCTCCCCGCAAAAAACGTTCAGGCCGGGGCGGCCACCACAAGCGCCATGCAGCCAAGCACGCTCCCGGAAAATCTCGATGAACCTGAAAGCCCGCGTCCGGTTTTAAACGACGCGGCGTATTCGCGGCCTACTCGCCCGCCACGAACAGCGCTTCCGCCTCCGTGCGCGCAGCCAGATGATGGCTCGGTATCTGCATGAACCAGCGCGTCAACAGCAGCGACGCGATGGCCACCGCGGCCGCCGCCCACGCCACGCGGCTGAAGCCTTCCTGAAAAGCTCCGTGCAGCAGGATGCCGGCGGCGGCGCGCACAGCTTCCGGCAAGGACGCGACGGCCGCGCTGGAGTCGCCGGCGGCATACCGTTTCGCCAGCAAGCTGGCCGCCGCCGGTTGCAAGCCCAGTTGCGCCGCCACCGCCGCGAATCTGCTCATCGTCACGCTCACCAGCAGCGCGCCCAGTCCCGCCACGCCGAACAGCAGCGCCATGAAACGCGTGGTCGCGCTGATGCCCGAGGCGACGCCGGAACGGTTGGCCGGCAACGCCCCCTGCATGGCCTTGGCCGTCTCGCCGTTCAACAGCCCGGCGCCGGCGCCGGCCACCACCATCGCCAGCGCGAAGCCGAGGTAGGACGCCTGACCGTCGGCCAGCAGCGCCATCGCCAGATTGGCCGACACGGTGATCGCCAGTCCGGCGCAGATCAGCGTGCGCGATGACACGCCGGCGCCGGCGCCGATGCGCGGCACCACGAACATCGGCAGCGCGAACGGCAGCGTCGCGATGCCGGCGATGGCCGGCGAAAAACCGTAGGCGTTTTGCAAATACAGCGGCAGGTAGAAAATCATCACCTGCGCGCCGCCGGCGTAACCGACCATGGCGAAGGCGGTGCCGATGAAGTGGCGCGAACGGAAAATCGCGAAGTCGACCATCGGCCGTTCCTGGCGCAGTTCGACCACGGCGAACAAGACCAGCAGCGCCAGGCCGCCCAGGAAGCGCCACAGTATCGGCGCCGACAACCAGCCCAGCGCGTTGCCGTCGATGACGGCCCACGTCACCAAAAACAGGCCGGCGCTGAAGGTGACGATGCCGGCGTAATCGAGGCCTCTGACGTCGGGGTCGCGCGATTCGGGTATCACGCGCAGCGCCGCCACGAACAGCGCCGTGCAGATCGGCACATTAATCAAGAAGGCCCAGGTCCAGCCGAAGACGCTGGCGATCACGCCGCCGATGATGGGCCCGCAGGTGATGGCGATGCCCAGGCTGGCGCCCCAGAAGGCGAAGGCCCTGATCCGCTCCAGGCCCGTGTAGATATGGTTAATCAGCGCCAGCGATGCGGTCAGCACCAGGCTGGCGCCCACGCCCTGCACGGCGCGCGACACGTTCAACATCGTCGGCGTGGTCGCCATGCCGCAGGCCAGCGAGGACAGGCCGAATATGGCCAGGCCTATCATCGCGGCGAGGCGCCGGCCCACCTTGTCGCCGAACGAGCCGGCCGCCAACAGCAAGGCCGCGAACGGCAGCACGTAGGCGGTGATGACCCATTGCACGTCGGCGAAATCGGCGTTGAGCGAGCGCGCTATCGTCGGCAACGCGACGGCGACGACGTTCGAGTCGAGCATCACCAGCGATGAAATCATCGCGATAATCAGTAGCAGGCTGCGTGGGTGCGCCGACGGCGCAAGGGGTGGGTTCATCAATAACTCCGGCATGGATGGGCCGCCATCGGCACCGCATAAACAATTATAAAAATAAGAGCATATACACCTATTCAATCGCATCATTACAGCCGGACGCCGCAAAGTCAAGCCGTCGTGACGGCGCCGCCCATGAAAATGGCCCGGACCTGAGTATCAGGTCCGGGCCATCGCTGCCCCCCTCGAACGACGGAGCTTATCGCTGCATATCTCCGCTTATACCCGCTTGGCGCCGGCGATATAGCGGTCGATCACGCCCGGCAGCAGCACCAGCGGCACGCCGCCGCTGCCGACCAGCGCGTCGTTGAAACCGGCCAGGTCGAAGCGCGCGCCCAGCGCCGCCCTGGCCCGCTCCCGTTGCAGCAGGATTTCATTGTGGCCCATCTTGTAGCCGCAGGCCTGGCCCGGCGACACCGTGTAGCGATCGACTTCGCTGGTCATGGCCTTGCGGCCGCGGCCCGTGTTCTCGACCATGAACTGGATCGCCTGCTTGCGGCTCCACTTCATCGCGTGCAGGCCGGTGTCGACCACCAGGCGGCAGGCGCGGAATTGCTGCGCCTGCAGATAGCCGATCTGGCTCAGCGGATCGTGCGCGTACAGGCCGAATTCGTCGGCCAGCTGCTCGGCGTACAGGGCCCAGCCCTCGACAAAGGCGTTAAAGCCCATCAGCGACTGGATCAGCGGCGTCGTCGCGTGGCGCTCGGCCAGATAAGCGCCCTGCCAGGTGTGGCCGGGGATGCCCTCGTGCGCCGTCAGCGTCGCCAGCTCGTGTTTCGGCCACAGCGTCGTCGACTTCAGGTTGATGTAATAGATCGATGGGCGCGAGCCGTCGAGCGAGGCGAAGCTCATATAGCCGAGCGGCGCGCCATCCTGGATGTCGGCCGGCACGCGCTTGATCATCAGCGGCGCCTTCAAGTCCATATGCGAAATCCGCGGCATCAGCGCGCGCACCGCGTCGACCCGCGCATTGCAGTCGGCGATCAGCTGTTCGCGGCCCTTGTCGTTGTCGGGATAGCTGCGTTTCGGATCCTTCACCAGCGCCTGCATGCGCTCGCCGACGGTGCCCGTCTTCAGTCCCTGCGATTTCAAAATGGCGTCGATGCGCGCCTGCAGCTGGCGGTTCTGTTCCAGGCCGATGGCGTGGATTTCGGCCGCGCCGCGGGTGGTCGTCGTGCCCAGTTTCAGCGCCCACTGGTAATAGGCTTCGCCGTCCGGCAGGCGGTACACGCCGGCCTCGCCGGTCGACTTGGCCGTCGCCTTGGCGTAGGCCGCGATCTGGCGCTCCAGCGCCGGATAGACGGCGCCGCCGACCAATTTGCTCACGCGCGCGTCCCAGTCGCCGGCGATGCCCAGTTTGGCCGTGCGCTCGACCAGCGACGTCACCAGCTTTTGCCGCGCCACCGCCACCTTGCGGTAGCCGTGCATCTGCGTGAGCGCGTTATGGGCGATGAAGTCGGGCGGCAGGATGCCCTTGGCGGCCTGCTCTTCGATGCGGGCCGTTTCCTGATCGAGCACCGTGGCCAGCGCGGCCACCCGCGCCAGATACGCCTCGGCGTCGGCCGCGTCCTTGATCTGGTGCTGCGAGTCGAGGAATTCCGGCACGCTGAAGATCGCGCCGTCCTGCTGCGTCACCGGGAACGGCGCGGTGCCGCCGTTGAAGCCGGCCGCCGCCCCGCCATACGAAAAGCGCAAGCCTTCGATGCCGGCGTTGGCCGCGTACTGCACGGTGTCGTAGCGGGTTTGCGCCGCCGCGCTGAGCGCGCCGCGGTCGAGCGCCGCCAGGCGCTTGAGCATCGATTTGACTTGCGCTTCCCACGCCGCGTCGCCGGCCGGCGAAGCGTCGCCCAGCCGCGCCTTGAGCGCCGCGCGCGCGCCGTTGTCGAGACCGAGGCCGGTGGCCGACGTCGGCGACAGCAGCAGGATTTCTTCGGCGAACGCGGCCAGCGCGGCGTCGAACGGCGCGTCGCCGGCGGCGGCTGGCGCCGCGGCCGCGCCATCGGCCCGCGCCAGCGACGGCAGCGCCGCGACGGCGGCGGCCGACAGGGCCAGGCCCAGGACCTCGCGGCGTGAAGTGGAAACGGCGGCGGGGGTGGTGTCGTTCATGGCATCCTTGTGGTGGTAAGGTGGAGGGGCAAAGCGCAAACGAAGACGATAGCGTGGCCGGCGCCGCCGTGTCAATAGAGCCGCTGCGCGGCGCCGGCCGCTGTTCTATAATCGGCGGCGTAGCGCCACCCTCCCACGATCAGGAACCTCCATGACTTACCACGCCTCCCCAGACCGCTATGAGACCATGCCATACCGCAGCACCGGCCGCAGCGGCCTGAAACTTCCGCTGATGTCGCTCGGCCTGTGGCACAACTTCGGCGACACCAACAACCTCGCCTCGCAGCGCGACATGCTGCGCACCGCCTTCGACCTCGGCATCACCCACTTCGACCTGGCCAACAACTACGGGCCGCCCTACGGTTCGGCCGAAAGCAATTTCGGCCACCTGTACAAGGCGGATTTCCAACCCTACCGCGACGAGTTGATCATCTCGACCAAGGCCGGCTGGGACATGTGGCCGGGCCCCTACGGCCAGGGCGGCGGCTCGCGCAAATACGTGCTGGCCAGCCTGGACCAGAGCTTGCGGCGCATGGGCCTCGATTACGTCGACATCTTTTATTCGCACCGCTTCGACCCCGACACGCCACTCGAGGAAACCATGGGCGCGCTGGCGCACGCGGTCCAGCAGGGCAAGGCGCTGTACGTCGGCGTGTCCTCGTATTCGGCCGAGAAAACGGCCGAGGCGGCGCGCCTGCTGGCCGAGTGGAAGGTGCCCTGCCTGATCCACCAGCCGTCCTACAATATGCTGAACCGCTGGATCGAAACCGACCTGCTCGACACGCTGGAACGGGAAGGCATGGGCTGCATCACCTTCACGGCGCTGGCCCAGGGCCTGTTGAGCGACAAATACCTGAACGGCATCCCGGCCGACTCGCGCGTCAACCGCGCCGGCGGCGGCTCGCTCCAGCCCGCCCATTTGAGCGACGAAAACCTGGCGCGCGTGCGCGGCCTGAACGAACTGGCCAAGCAACGCGGCCAGACGCTGGCGCAGATGGCGCTGGCCTGGGTGCTGCGCGACGCGCGCGTGACGTCGACGCTGATCGGCGCCAGCAGCAGCGCGCAAATCCGCGAAAACGTCGGCGCGCTGCAAAACCTCAGCTTCAGCGCGCAGGAACTGGCCGCCATCGACGAACTGGCGCAGGAAGGCGGCATCAACTTGTGGGCCGGCTCGGCGTCGCATAAATAAGGCCTGAAGTTCGCGGGCCGCCGCGTCAGACTCCGACACAGCCTGCTGCCCCGGAGTCAGACGCGGCCTGCGCCGCGCCCAACTGTCACCTCAATGCAGCAAACGCTGGTCGATCCGCGTCGGATCGCGGTCCACGTCATCCCCTTCGTCCCCATCGTCCTCAACGTCCTCAACGTCGTCGTCGTCCCCGCCTTCCACCCCATCCTCCGGCATGATCCCGACGCGGTCAAAACCGATATCGGCGCCGTCCGGTGTGACGCTGTCGCGGCCCGCCGCCGCGCGTTCGCCGGTGCCGTTGGCATCGCTGTCGCTATCGAGGTCGGCGTCACCCAGGTCGGGACCGGCGGTGCCGCCGGCCGTGCCCATTTCCGGGTCGTCGTTCATGCCGCCGACGCGCGCCAGGTCGGCGTCGTCGAGCGCGGCGTCATCGGCCAGGCCGACGCCGCCCCGCACGTCGCTGCCGCTGTCGGACGTGTCGCTGGGGCCGAGCGCGCCGGTACCGTGGCCGCCGCCGACGCTGCGGTCTGGTCCCAATGGGATATTGTCCGGATCCAGGGTGCTGGTTACCATGATGAGCTCTCCTTGCTGGTGATCGAATGTGCGACCCCCATTGAACCAGCCGGGCACCGATCCTTCCGTGCGCTGCCGCCCCCAACAGCATCAATTAATGAAACGAAAAAATATACTTTACAAATGTAATATTCACGACTATAGTTTAATCCTTGCCAATCAGCGCCGCAGCACCACTTCCCCGCCCGCCCGCCGGACGGCCTTTCGACCACCGCCCATGGACGCCACGATGCACGCTCTCCGCACCCTCACCGCCGCCGGCCTGACGCTGCTGCTGGCCGCCTGCGCCGACATGGGCCACATCGCGCCGCAGTCGCACAAGCTGGACACGGCGGCGCTCAACCCCGGCAGCGCCATCGCCGCCGCCGGCGCGCCGGCCGCGTGGCCGAACGAAGCCTGGTGGGCCGATCTGCACGACGCCCAACTCAATGGCCTGGTGGCCGCCGCCCTGGCCGACAATCCCACCCTGCACGTGACCCAGGCGCGCGTGCGCCAGGCCGAATCGCTGGCCGGCGTGGTCGAAGCGGAAGACCAGGTGCAGGTCAACGCCCGCGCCTCGAGCAACCGCTCGCTGTACTCGACCGACGGCACCGCGCCGCCGCCGCTGAACGGCACCTGGCAGTGGCTCAACAGCGCCACCGTCTCGGCCAATTACGACTTCGACCTGTGGGGCCGCAACCGCGCCGCGCTGGCCGCCGCCCTCGACGACGTGCAACTGACGTCGGCCGAATCGCAGATGGCGCGCCTGACGCTGGAAACGGCGGTGGTGCGCGGCTACATCCAGCTGTCGCTCGAATACGCGCTGGCCGACACCACCGCCGCCAGCCTGGCGCAGCGCCAGCGCATCCTCGACATCACGCGCCGCCGCCGCGCCGCCGGCCTGGCCAGCGACATCGACGTGACGGGCATCGAAACCACGCTGCCGGCCGGACGCCGCGCGCTCGAGCAATCGGAAGAAACCATCGCCCTGCTGCGCAACCAGCTGGCGGCACTGATCGGCAAGGGTCCGGGCGACGGCGAGACCATCGCCCGGCCCACGCTGAACCTGCAACACGCGGCCGGACTGCCGCCCAATCTGCCGGCCGAGCTGCTCGGCCGCCGGCCCGACATCGCGGCCCAGCGCTGGCGCGTGGAGGCGGCGTCCCAACGCATCGCCGTCGCCAAGGCCAGCTTCTACCCCAACATCAATTTCGCCGCCTACGTGGGCTTCGAATCGTTCGGCTTCACCAATTTCCTCAGCGCCCAATCGGCCATCCGCGGCGTC
>NZ_JANXMI010000298.1 GCF_025354735.1 Rugamonas sp. | reverse complement strand
GGCCCGGTACAAGTCAATGCCTGATGACCATAGCAAGTTGGTCCCACCCCTTCCCATCCCGAACAGGACCGTGAAACAACTTTGCGCCGATGATAGTGCTGCAACCAGTGTGAAAGTAGGTTATCGTCAGGCTAGTTATATAGTAGTGTTAAAAATCCCCCTCAGCCTGAACGCGCTCAAGATCGCGTTCAGTGCCGAGGGGGATTTTTTTCGTCTGTACATTTAATATATTCAGGCGTAAAAAAGCGCACCGAAGTGCGCTTTTGTTTCTTCAAGCTGCTATCAGAAGTGGTAAGCCACTTTGACGTCGAAGAAGTTGATGCCGGTGTTAGGCTTGCGGTAGCCGCCGTTCGAGAAGTGCTCGACCTTGGCGCCGATTTCCCACTTGTTGTCGAATACATAGCCGACGCCGACGTGGTCGCCGAACTGGAACAGGGTCGACAGACGGTAGGTATCGTTGTTATACAGATTCGACAAGCGGTGCACGCCGATGCCGCCTTCGTAGTAAATACCCTTCTTGCTCACGTTTTCCCAACGGAACACTGGATCCAGGCCAATGTCCCACAGGTCTCTATGGGCGCCGGAAACGTTTTTGTACTGCTTTTCTTGCCAGGTACCGGCCGTCAAATCCCAGTAGCCGTTCAGGTGCGTGCCATTGGACTCGAACCAATGCACATTCCAGTCTTTCTGGATGCTCAGGCGCTCCATGCGCACTTTTGCCGAGGTGGCGTAGTCGACCGACATGGAATCGATCAGCTGGTCAGCAGCAAAGGCCGACTGAGCGACCATGATGGCGGCAGCCGCCACCAGTAATTTCTTAGCGAACATATTTCTCTTTCTCTGTAAAAACGGTATATCGACGTATACGCATGCCCGCAATTGTACCGGTGTTCTGAATTTCCTTCCGGCGACGCTGATATTGTTACAATCTGTATAAGAGGACATTTTCGAGGATTTTAGGGGGCCATTGTCTATGCGAATCAGCTTTCTTGGTATCGGTCTGATGGGTGAACCCATGGTGCGCCGTCTGTTGCAAGCTGGCTACACTGTGACGGTCTGGAATCGCAGCCCCGCCAAAGCCGCCGCCCTGGCGGAGGCCGGCGCGCGGCCGGCGGCCACGCTGGCGGACGCGGTAGGCGGCGCCGAGCTCGTTATCTCGATGCTGGCGACGGGGCCTGTCGTCGCCGAAGTGCTGACGGCGGCCTTGCCGGCGTTGCGCAGCGGCGTATTGTGGGTGGACATGAGCTCCACCAAACAAGCGGAGGCGCAGCAATTCCACGCGCAGTTGCGGGACCGTGGCATGCACTTCATGGATGCGCCCGTCTCAGGCGGTGTGGGTGGCGCCCAGGCCGGTTCGCTGGCCATCATGGCCGGAGGCAGCGGGGCCGATTATGCGCGCGCCCAGGCCGTTCTGGCGGCGATGGGGCGTCCCACGCTGGTTGGGCCGGCCGGTAGCGGCCAGGTCGCCAAATTATGCAATCAGCTGATTGTCGGCGCGACCTTGCATGTGGTGGCCGAAGCATTGCTGCTGGCGCAGGCGGCCGGAGCCGATCCGGCGGCCGTGCGCGCGGCGATACGCGGCGGCTACGCCGACAGCACGATATTGGAAATTCACGGCCAGCGCATGCTGGAGCGTAATTTCGTTGCCGGGGGCCAGGTGAAAACGCAGCTCAAGGACATGCACAACATCCTCCATGCGGCCCGGGCCGCCGGTCTGGCCTTGCCGCTGACGCAGCTGGTCGCCGAGCGCTACCAGGCGATCGCGGCGGATTATCCCCAGGCCGACCATTCCGCCGCGCTGCTGGCCCTGGAGCAATTGAATCCCGGCCAGCGCCTGGGCAGCGGGCCGGACCGCCTGGCTTGATGCCGGCCTTGCGGCTCAGCGCGCCAGCGGCAGACTCATTTCCGCCAGGCGCACCCAGAAGCTGGCACCGATGGGCAGCAGATTGTCGTTGAAGTCGTAGCTGCCGTTGTGCAGCACGCAAGGGCCGAGGCCGTGGCCGCCATCGCGGTGATCGCCTTCGCCATTGCCGATGAACACATAGCAGCCCGGCTTGGCCTGCAGGAAGAAGGCGAAGTCTTCCGCGCCCATGGTGGGCTCGTCATGGGCGTCGACGCGCTCGGCGCCGACCACCGCCTTCATCACCTCGACCGCGAACGCCGTTTCCTTGGGATGGTTGACCAGCGGCGGATAGTTGCGCTTGAACGCGAAATCGACTTCCGCGCCGAAGCCGGCCGCCGTGTGCACGGCGATTTCGCGCATGCGGTGCTCGATCAAATCGAGCACCGGCGTCGTGAAGGTGCGCACGGTGCCGACCAGCCGGGCCTCGTCCGGTATCACATTGGTGGCGCTGCCGGCATGGATCTGGGTGATCGACAGCACGGCCGTGTCGAGCGGACTCTTTTCGCGGGTGATGATGGTTTGCCAGCTTTGCGCGATCTGCACGGCGATCATCACCGGGTCGATGCCCTTGTGCGGTTGCGCCGCGTGGGCGCCCTTGCCTTTGACGGTCACGTGGAATTCATTGCTCGACGCCATCATCGGCCCCGGCACCACCGACAGGGTGCCGGTCGGCGCGCCCGGCCAGTTGTGCATGCCGTAAATCGCATCCATCGGACAACGCTCGAACAAGCCGTCGGCGATCATGCGTTTGGCGCCGGCGCCGCCTTCCTCGGCCGGCTGGAACACCAGGTAGACCGTGCCGTCGAAATCGCGGTGCTGGGCCAGATGGTGGGCCGCGCCCAGCAACATGGCCGTGTGGCCGTCGTGGCCGCAAGCGTGCATCTTGCCGGGATGGCGCGAGGCGTGGGCGAAGGTGTTGACCTCCTGCATGGGCAGCGCATCCATGTCGGCGCGCAAGCCGATGGCGCGCTCCGACGTGCCGCCCTTGATGATGCCGACCACGCCCGTCAGGCCCAGGCCGCGGATCACGGGGATGCCCCATTCCGTCAATTTGGCGGCGACGATGTCGGAGGTGCGCTGTTCTTCATAGCACAGCTCGGGATGGGCGTGCAGGTCGCGCCGGATTTGCTGTAGTTCGGATTGAAACGCAATGATGGGATCGACTAGTTTCATCTGGGTCTCCGATATTTTGTCGTGCGCCGCCGCCCACCCTGGTGCGGTGGAAAACGGGCACCTGAACAAGCATTGTAGCCCGTGTTCGGTGGGGAAATCCAGCCTGCCGGCCACTACCGCATCGCCTGCCATGGAATCGTTTACGATAACGGTTTGCACGGTATTTTTCTGGACGATTTGATGACAACGAAACAAGTACGCGCCGTCTGCCCGCACGACTGCCCCGACACCTGCGCCTTGCTGGTCACGGTCGAAGACGGCGTGGCCACCGCGGTCAAGGGCGACCCCGACCATCCCACCACGGCCGGCGTGCTGTGCACCAAAGTGTCGCGTTACACCGAGCGCACCTATCACGCCGACCGCCTGCTCCATCCCTTGCGCCGCGTCGGCAACAAGGGCGAAGGCAAATTCGAGCGCATCAGCTGGGACCAAGCCCTGGACACCATCGCGGCGCGCCTGGCGCCCATCGTGGCGCGCGCGCCGGAAGCGATTTTGCCTTACAGCTACTGCGGCACCATGGGCCTGTTGCAGGGCGAAGCCATGTCTTCACGGTTTTTCCACAAGATAGGCGCCTCCCTGCTCGACCGCACCATTTGCGCGATGGCCGGTTTTACCGGTTATAAATACACGATAGGCGGCGCGATCGGCACCGATCTGGAACAGTTCCAGAACGCCAAACTGATCCTGATCTGGGGCGGCAACCCGGTCGCGTCCAATCTGCATTTCTGGACCCGCGCGCAGGAAGCCAAGCGCCGCGGCGCCAGGTTGATCGCCATCGATCCCTACCGCTCGCTGACGGCCGAGAAATGCCACCAGCAAATCGCGTTGCTGCCCGGCACCGATTCGGCGCTGGCCCTGGGCCTGATGCACGTGCTGATCGCCGAAGACTTGCTCGACCATGATTACATCGCGCAACACACGCTGGGCTTCGAGCAGCTCAAGCAGCGCGCCGCCGCATGGACGCCGCAACGCACGGCCGACACCTGCGGCATCAGCGTGGCCGAAGTGGTCGAGCTGGCGCGGCTTTACGGCGGCATGGCCAAGGCCGGCGAGCCGGTCGCCATCCGCACCAATTACGGCGTGCAGCGCGTGCGCGGCGGCGGCATGGCGGTACGCAATATGGCTTGCCTGCCGGCGCTGGTCGGCGCCTGGCGCCACGCGGCCGGCGGCATCCAGCTGTCGTCCTCGGGTTCCTTCCCGACCAACAAGGCCGCCTTGCAGCGGCCGGACTTGCTGCAGGGCCAGCCGCGCACCATCAATATGAGCACCATCGGCGACGATTTGCTGCGCCCCGCATCGCCGGAGTTCGGCCCGCAAGTGGAAGCCGTGATCGTCTACAATTCCAACCCG
Organism: Rugamonas sp.; assembly: GCF_025354735.1. Taxonomy (GTDB): domain Bacteria; phylum Pseudomonadota; class Gammaproteobacteria; order Burkholderiales; family Burkholderiaceae_D; genus Rugamonas. Next base: position 11,738 of record NZ_JANXMI010000298.1, on the reverse strand, counting down.
GTCGCCGTCGCGCCCGATTCCACCAAAGTCGCGGCCGGCTTCGCGCGCGAAGATTTGTTCACCGTGGTGCTCGAGCATTTCCAGACCGACACCGTCGACTACGCCGACATCGTGCTGCCGGCGACGACGCAACTGGAACACATCGACGCCCACACCGCCTACGGCCACCTGTACATGATGGCGAACAACGCGGCGATCGCGCCCATGGGCGAGGCCAAGGCCAACACGGAAATCTTCCGCCTGATCGCCGCGCGCATGGGCTATGACGATCCCTGCTTCAAGGAAAGCGATGACGAGCTGGCGGCCCAAGCCTTCCACGCCAAGGACGTGCGCGCCGTCAATTTCGACTGGGATGCGCTCAAGCAAAAAGGCTGGCAAAAGCTGAACGTGCCCGATGCGCCGTTCGCCCAGGGCGGCTTCCCCACGCCGTCCGGAAAGTGCGAGTTTTACTCGGCGCGGATGCTGGCCGACGGCCTCGATCCCTTGCCCGACTATATCGCGCCCTATGAATCACCGGCCAGCAATCCGGCATTGGCGGCGAAGTATCCGCTGGCCATGATTTCCCCGCCGGCGCGCAATTTTCTCAACTCCACCTTCGTCAACGTCAAGAGCTTGCGCGCCGGCGAGACCGAGCCCTACCTGGACATGCATCCCGACGATTGCACGGCGCGCGGCATCAACGACGGCGAAATGGTACGCATCTTCAACGATAGGGGGTCCTTCGTCGCCAAGGCCCGCGTCACGACCAAGGCCCGGCCGGGCCTGGTGGTGGGCTTGTCCGTGTGGTGGAAGAAAATGGCCAGCGACGGCAAGAACGTCAATGAAGTGACGAGCCAGCGCCTGACCGATATGGGCCGTGCGCCAACTTTTTACGATACACTGGTACAGGTCGAAAGAGCCGCCGCGTGAGAGTCTTATATGCGCAATTTTGTCAGCCCCATCATTCGTGCCCGGTATTGGCTGGCGGCGGGCGGTATCGCGCTCATCCTGGCCGGCTGCGCGCAGCTCCAGTATTACTTCCAGGCGGCCCAGGGCCAGTACGCGCTGTGGTCGGACGCCCGCCCCATCGATGACTGGCTGGGCGACCCGGCCACCGACCCCGTGCTCAAGGCGCGGCTGGAAAAAGCGCTGCTGATACGGCGCTTCGCGGTGCGCCAGCTGGGCCTGCCAGACAACGCCAGCTATAAAAACTACGCCGCCCTGTCGCGCCCCTTCGTGCTGTGGAATGTGGTGGCGACGCCGGAACTGTCGCTGCGGCCGATACAGTGGTGCTTCCCGATCGCCGGCTGCGTCAGCTACCGCGGCTATTACAGCAAGCAAGATGCGATGGCCTACGCCGCCGAGCTGCGCGCCGAAGGCGACGACGTCCAGGTCGGCGGCGTGCCGGCCTATTCGACGCTGGGCTGGTTCAGCGATCCGCTGTTGTCGACCTTCATCAACTATTCCGATGCCGAACTGGCGCGCATGGTCTTCCATGAACTGGCGCACCAGGTGGTCTACGTGGCCGGCGATTCCCAGTTCAACGAAGCCTTCGCCACCTCGGTCGAGGAGGCCGGCGTCCACCTGTGGCTGGACATGTACGGCAGCGACGCCATGCGCGCCGATTACACGCGCTACAGCGTGCGCCGGCAAGACTTTCTGGCCCTGCTGGTCAAGCAACGCAAGCTGCTGGCCGCCAACTATGCGCGCAAGGCCAGCGACAAGCACAAGCGCGAGGAAAAGGCCCGCATCTTCATCGCCCTGAAGGCGGACTATGTGAAATTGAAGGAGAGCTGGGGCGGTTACGCCGGCTACGACCGCTGGTTCGCCGAGCCGCTGACCAATGCGCACCTCGCTTCGGTGGCTACCTATAATGATTTCCTGCCCGGCTTCCGCACCCTGCTGGAACGGGAGAAAACCTTTCCGCGCTTCTATGCCGCGGTGCGCAGGCTGGCGGCCGAGCCCACATCCGAACGGGAAGCGACGCTGGTGCAACTGGGCCAGCCCGTGTCGGTGAATACGGCGGCGACGGTGGCGATCAAGCCGGAGGCGGCGCCGGCCGCCCAGTGATGTTGCGGCGCGGCGCGGCCGACAAATGGAAGAGGTGTTCGAAAACGCTAAAACCGTTTGCATCCTGAGGCCGAGTCCGCTAGCATCGTATTCATATTTGCGCACGAGCGTACTATTTTCACGGTATTTTTCGCTGTAGCAAGAAAAAAACGGGCCGGCACTGTGCGCCGAGCACCAAACGTTGTTAATAATTACGAGACGAGGCACAGGATGGAAAAAATCTGGTTGAAGTCGTATCCCCCCGGCGTCCCTGCGGAAATTGATCCTGATCAATATCAATCGTTGGTGGAGCTGCTGGAAGCATCGTTTCACAAGTTTGCGGACCGTCAGGCCTACGTCTGCATGGATAAATTCCTCAGCTATGCCGAACTCGACGCCTACTCCCGGCGCCTCGGGGCCTGGTTGCAGGGCCGTGGCTTGAAGCAAGGCGCGCGCGTGGCCATCATGATGCCCAATGTGCTGCAATATCCGGTCGCCATCGCCGCCATCTTGCGGGCCGGCTATACCGTGGTCAACATCAATCCCCTGTACACGCCGCGCGAGCTCGAGCATCAGCTGATCGATTCCGGCGCCACCGCCATCATCATCCTGGAAAACTTCGCGACCACGCTCGAGCAGGTGCTGGGCCGCACGCCGGTCAAGCACATCGTCGTCGCCAGCATGGGCGAGATGCTGGGCGGCGCCAAGGGCATGCTGGTCAATTTCGTGGTGCGCAACGTCAAGAAAATGGTGCCGCCGTTTTCGCTGCCGAACGCGGTCCGCTTCAAGGAGGCGCTGGCGACGGGCGGCAATATGCGGCTGACCCCGGTCGATTTGCAGCCCAACGATCCCGCTTTCCTGCAATACACGGGCGGCACCACGGGCGTTTCCAAGGGCGCCGTGCTGACGCACCGTAACATCGTCGCCAATTTGATCCAGACCGAGGCGTGGGCCCGGCCGGCCCTGCAAAACGAGCCGGACAGCGAGGCGCTGACCATCGTCTGCGCCTTGCCGCTGTATCACATCTTCGCGCTGACGGCCTGCGCCATGTGGGGCATGCGCATGGGCGCGCTCAACGTGCTGATCCCGAATCCGCGCGATATCGGCGGCTTCATCAAGGAACTCGCCAAGTACAAATTCAATATGCTGCCGGCGGTCAACACCCTGTACAACGCGCTGCTGAACCATCCGGAATTCGCCAAGCTGGACTTTTCCGGCCTTAAAATGGCCAACGGCGGCGGCATGGCCGTGCAGCAAACCGTCAACGACAAGTGGCTCAAGCTGACCGGCATCGCCATCATCGAAGGGTATGGCTTGTCCGAAACGTCGCCCACGGCCACCTGCAACCGCGCCGACAGCACCAGTTTTTCCGGCACCATAGGCTTGCCGCTGCCGTCGACCGAGATCGCGATCCTGGACGACGACGGCCGGCCGGTGCCGCCGGGCACGCCCGGCGAGATCGCCATCCGCGGCCCGCAAGTGATGGCCGGCTATTGGAACCGTCCGGACGAGACCGCCAAGGTGATGACGCCGGACGGCTATTTCAAATCGGGCGACATCGGCGTGATCGATGAGCACGGCTACGTCAAGATCGTGGACCGCAAGAAAGATATGATACTGGTCTCGGGCTTCAATGTGTATCCGAACGAGCTCGAAGGCGTGATCGCGGCCCATCCGGGCGTGCTCGAATGCGCTTGCATCGGCGTGCCGGACGAGCATTCGGGCGAAGCGGTTAAAGTGTTTGTGGTGCGCAAGGATGCTAATCTGACGGCCGAACAGCTGATGGCGTATTGCAAGGAACAGCTGACCGGCTATAAAAAGCCGAAATACATCGAGTTCCGCGAGGAACTGCCCAAGACCAACGTCGGGAAAATCCTGCGCCGGGTGTTGCGCGACGAGCGGCCGGCGCACAGGAAAGCGGCGTAAGCGCCACGATGGACCAGGTCCAACCGCCTGCCGGCCAGGCGGTTTTTTTATGTAGGACGAGCAACCCTGCGGCACGGCTCAGGCCCGCGCCGCCCCATGAAAGATGAGGCAAGAGATGGACAAAGTTTGGCTGAAGTCGTACCCCGAGGGCGTGCCGGCGGAAATCGACAGCACGCAATACCGTTCGATCACACATCTGTTTGAAGAGGCGTTCCGCAAGTTTGCCGACCGCAACGCCTATGTGTGCATGGACAAGTTCCTCACGTTCGGCGAGCTGGACCGTATGTCGCAGAACATGGGCGCCTGGCTGCAAAGCAAGGGCCTCAAGCCGGGCGCGCGCATCGCCATCATGTTGCCCAACGTGCTGCAATATCCGGTGGCCATGGTCGCCGCGTTGCGCGCCGGCTACATCGTCGTCAACGTCAACCCGCTGTACACGCCGCGCGAATTGCAGCACCAGCTGATCGATTCCGGCGCCGAAGCCATCATCGTGCTGGAAAACTTCGCCACCACGGTCGAGCAGGTGCTGGTCCACACCCAGGTCAAGCACGTGATCGTCGCCACCATGGGCGATATGTTGGGCGGCCTGAAGGGCATGATCGTCAACCTGGTGGTGCGCAAGGTCAAGAAGCTGGTGCCGGCGTTTTCGCTGCCCGGTTCCATCACCTTCAATAAAATGATGCGCGAGGCCGCGCACCTGAGCTTGCAGCCGGCCAAGCAGGGGCACGACGATATCGCCTTCCTGCAATACACGGGCGGCACCACCGGCGTGTCCAAGGGCGCCGTGCTGCTGCACCGTAACATCATCGCCAACGTGCTGCAAAACGAGGCCTGGCTGCAAATGCCGACCCAGGGCGAGCAAATCGTCTTCGTGTGCGCGCTGCCGCTGTACCACATCTATTCGCTGACGGTCAGCGCCTTCATGGGCATGCGCATGGGCGGCCTGAACCTGCTGATTCCGAATCCTCGCGACATCGCCGGCTTCGTCAAGGAACTGGCCAAGTACCGCGTCGCGGTGTTCCCGGCCGTGAACACGCTGTACAACGCGCTGCTCAACAACGCCGAGTTCGCCAAGCTCGACTTTTCCAGCTACAAGATTTGCAATGGCGGCGGCATGGCCGTGCAACAGGTCGTGGCCGACCGCTGGCTCAAGCTGACGGGCACGCCCATCATCGAAGGCTACGGCTTGTCGGAAACGTCGCCGGTGGCCACCGCCAACCGCGTCGACATCAAGGAATTCACCGGCACCATCGGCCTGCCGATTCCGTCGACCGAGATCCAGATCCTGGACGACGACGGCGTCGCGCTGCCCTACGGCCAGCCGGGCGAGATCGCCATCCGCGGCCCGCAGGTGATGGCCGGCTACTGGCAGCGCGACGACGAGACCGCCAAGTCGATGACGGTCGATGGCTTTTTCAAGACCGGCGACGTCGGCATCATGGACGAGCGCGGCTACACCCGCATCGTCGACCGCAAGAAGGACATGATTATCGTCTCCGGCTTCAACGTCTACCCGAACGAAGTCGAAGGCGTGATCGCCGGCCATCCGGGCGTGCTGGAAGTGGCGTGCATCGGCGTGCCGGACAAGAATTCCGGCGAGGCCGTCAAGCTGTTCGTGGTGCGCAAGGATCCGAATTTGACGGCCGAGATGCTGCTCGATTTTTGCAAGCACGAGCTGACGGCTTATAAAAAGCCGAAGTACATCGAGTTCCGCGACGAGCTGCCGAAGACCAACGTCGGCAAGATCCTGCGGCGCCAGCTGCGCGATGAAAAGAAGGCCGCGTAAAGCGGCCTCCGTATCGTATCAGTGATGGCCGGCCGGCGCGGTGTTCGCCGCCGCTTCACGTTCGAGGTCAGACTGGACGGCCGGCTCGCCATGGCGACCCAGCCGTCTTGCATTCATGGCCGCCGCCAGACGCTGGCGGATTTCGTGGTCATGGTCGACATAGCCTTCCTTGTTGGCGCGCCGCGCGCAGCCGGCCAGATAGGCGTCGTCGAGCGCTTGCAGGCGTTCGAATTCATCAAGCGACAGCATGACCACGGTTTCGTGCCGCGGCTTTTCTATGACTACCGACTGCGTCAGCGCCAGATGAACCAACTCATCGAGCCTCTGTGCGACGGTATCGCTGCTCACTCTTAGCATGGCATCCTCCTGAACAAAATGCTGTAGGCAGTATAGGTCGCGCCGGCGTCAATTCAAGTGCCGGCGTTGGCGCGGGTCCTTAGGCGATGCCCGGCCGGCCATCGCGCACGACGAAACTGGCCAGCGTGGACAGCGCCGACGCCGGATCGTGGACGTCGTCCAGCGCCTGGAACAGCGTCGTCGTTGCTTGCGGCGTGATAGTGAGCAGCATGAAGCCGCGCCTGTCGCTGCGGCCGAATTTGATGTGCGGATTCATCGCCACCAATTGCGCCGTGCGCTCCTGCGGCCGCGAGGTCGACGTGATCGAGGTGCCGCAAAATTCCGTCGCGATCACCGGATTGCGCGCGGCGTCGAAGCGCAGCGCGTCGCGGTGCAGCTCGGCCGCGTAAAAGGTGTGGACGTCGCCGCCGATGACCAGCGGGTTGGCGGCGCCGCTGTCGTGCAGGGCGTCGAGCAGGTGCTGGCGCGCCATCGGATAACCATCCCAGCCATCGGTCCAGTAGCGGCCATCGTCGGCGCGCAGCACCGGCACCTGGCTGTCGGGCGCCATCAGCGTCTGCTGGGTCAGGATATTCCAGCGCGCCCGGGACGTCTGCAAACCCTGCGCCAACCACTGCTGCTGCGCCGCGCCCAGCATGGTGCGGCGCTCGTCGAGCAGGGCCGGACAGTCGCGCAGATAGACCGAGCTGGAACCGCCGCGTCCCGCGGGCTGGCAGGCGTGATAGGCGCGGTACTGGCGGTCGTCGAGCACGTGGAAGCGCGCCAGCCGCCCCCAGTCGTAGCGCTGATACATGCGCAGGTGCGCGAAGTCGCCGCTGGCCGGCGGCGCCACGCGCAGCGGCATGTGCTCGTAAAAGGCCTGGTACGCCGCCGCGCGCCGCTCAATGAAATGCGGGTCGAGCCGCTCATCGCGGTCGTCGGCGTAATCGTTGGCCACTTCATGATCGTCCCACGTCACGATCCACGGCGCCGCATGGTGCGCGGCCTGCAAATCGGGATCGCTTTTATATTGCGCATAGCGGGCCCGGTACTCGGCCAGCGTAAAGCTCTCCGCCGTGCGCACCGCCAGGCCCGGATGGCGCAGCTGGTACGGTCCCCACTCGTAAATATAATCGCCGACGAAGGCCACCAGGTCCGGCGCCGCCGCCGCGATGTGGCGGTGCGCGGCGTAGCTGCCGAACTCCCAGTGCTGGCAGGAGCCGACGGCCAGCGTCAGCGCCGCCGGCAGCGCGTCCGGCGCCGGCGCGGTGCGGGTGCGGCCGACCGCGCTGACGGCCGCGCCCAGCATGAAGCGGTACCAGTACCAGCGCGCCGGCGCCAGGCCGGTGACGTCGACATGCACGCTGTGCGCCAGCGCCGGCGTGGCGCTGGCCGTGCCGCTCGCGACGACGCTGCGGAAGCCCTCATCTTCCGCCACCTCCCAGCGCACCGGGTAGGCCAGCGGCGCGGTCGCGGCGGCGTTGAGCGGATCGTGCAGGATGCGGGTCCAGATCACCACCGCGTCCGGCAGCGGCGAACCCGATGCGACGCCGAGGCTGAACGGATAGGCGCCGTTGCCGATGGCGTCGCGCGCGGCGGCCGCCGGCCAGGGCAGGGCCAGGTCGGCCAGGGTGGCCAACGACGCGGCGCGGCCGGCCTTGAGCAGGAAGACGCGGCGCCGGCTGTCCATGTATCAGCGGCCGCTTTCGTTCAAGAGATCAGCGTTTCAATCGGCGGCACCGGACGTGGCTTGCGATTGGAATCGGTGGCGACATAAGTGAGCGTGGCCTCGGTGACCTTGACGGTGCAGGTCTGCAGCCGGTTACGCTCGGCGTAGACCTCGACGTTGACGGTGATGGAGGTGGTGCCGACCCGGACGACGTCGGCATAGAACGACAAGATGTCGCCGACGAACACGGGATGCTTGAACACGAAGGAGTTCACCGAAATCGTCGCGACGCGGCCGTTGGCGCGGCGCGTGGCCGGCAGCGAACCGGCGATGTCGACCTGCGCCATGATCCAGCCGCCGAACACGTCGCCGTAGATGTTGGCGTCGGACGGCGCCGGCGCCATGCGCAGCTCCGGCATTTTCCCCGGCGGCAGGCCGATGTTGGCGTTGGCGGGAGGGGCGGTTTTATCGGGCGTGGACGGCGTGGTCATGTGAATTCTCGTGAAGGGCTACAATTGGACAGATTGAACCATAAAAAGCAGACCTCCGCCATGCGCCGTTACCCTCCCGCTTCGACTTCCGCCGCCTCGTCGGCCGCCACCTCCGCCACCGCCGCCGCCAAACCCGCGCGCAGCGATTTGAGCACCTTGCAAACCTTGCTGCCTTATCTATGGGTCTACAAATGGCGCGTGCTGGCGGCCATGGTCTGCCTGATCGGCGCCAAGGCCGCCAACATCGGCGTGCCGGTGGTGATGAAAAAACTGATCGACCAGGTCAGCTACAAGCCTGACGATCCGCATGCGCTGCTGATCCTGCCGCTGGCCGCGCTGGTCACCTACGGCCTGCTGCGACTGTCGATGACGGTCTTCACGGAGCTGCGCGAATTCCTGTTCGCGCGCGTCACGCAGCGCGCCGTGCGCACCATCGCGCTCAAGGTGTTCCGCCACCTGCACGCGCTGTCGTTGCGCTTCCACCTGAACCGCCAAACCGGCGGCATGACGCGCGACATCGAGCGCGGCACGCGCGGCGTCGGCTCGCTCATTTCGTACACGCTGTTTAATATCTTGCCGACGCTGGTCGAGATCACGCTGGTGCTGGCCTACCTCGTCACCCACTACGACATCTGGTTCTCCGTCATCACGGCCGTCGCGCTGTTCCTGTACATTTCGTTCACCATCACCGTCACCAACTGGCGCACGCACTTCCGCCGCACCATGAACGAACTCGATTCCAAGGCCAATACCAAGGCCATCGACTCGCTGATCAACTACGAGACCGTCAAATACTTCGGCAACGAAGAATACGAGGCGCAGCGCTACGACGAAGGCCTGCAGAGTTTCGAGACCGCCGCCGTCAAGTCGCAGACCTCGCTGTCGCTGCTCAACACCGGCCAGTCGCTCATCATCGCCACCGCCGTCACGCTGATCTTGTGGCGCGCCACGCAGGGCGTGATCGACCACAAGATGACGCTGGGCGATCTGGTGCTGGTCAATTCCTTCATGCTGCAGCTGTACGTGCCGCTCAACTTCCTCGGCGTGATCTACCGCGAGATCACGCAAAGCCTGGCCGACATCGAAAAACTGTTCGCGCTGCTGGACCAGAACCGCGAAGTGGCCGACGCACCGGACGCCCAGCCGCTGGCCACCTACGGCGGCGCGCAGGTGCGCTTCCAGCACGTCCAGTTCAGCTACGAGGCCAAGCGCCAGATCCTGTTCGACGTCGACTTCACCATCGCCGCCGGCACCACGACGGCGGTGGTGGGCCACAGCGGTTCGGGCAAGTCGACGCTATCGCGGCTGCTGTACCGCTTCTACGAAGTGAACGCCGGCGCCATCACCATCGACGGCCAGGACCTGCGCGCGGTCACGCAGGATTCGCTGCGCCACGCGATCGGCATCGTGCCGCAGGATACGGTGCTGTTCAACGACACCATCGAGTACAACATCGCCTACGGCAAACCCGGTTCGAGCAAGGACGACATCATCGCCGCGGCCAAGGCGGCGTCCATCCACGACTTCATCGAGAGCCTGCCCGACGGTTACGGCTCCATGGTCGGCGAGCGCGGTCTGAAGCTGTCCGGTGGCGAGAAGCAGCGCGTCGCCATCGCCCGCACCCTGCTGAAAAATCCGGCCATCCTGATCTTCGACGAAGCCACGTCGGCGCTCGATTCGCGCGCCGAGCAGGCGATCCAGGCGCAGCTCAAGGAAATCGCCAAGAGCCGCACCACGCTGGTCATCGCCCACCGCTTGTCGACGGTGGCCGACGCCCAGCAGATCCTGGTGCTCGACCACGGCCGCATCGTCGAACGCGGCACGCACCAGTCCTTGCTGGCGCTGGACGGCATGTACGCGCAGATGTGGCAGCGGCAGCAGGCCCGCGCCGACGAGGAGCAGGCCGCGTCCGACGCCGGCGCCGAGGTGGCCGACGCGGCGCAATAAGCCGAGCCGGGGGCGCCAACCGCGCGGACGTAAAAAAGGCTGCCGTGGCAGCCTTTTTGTTGATACGGTTTATACGATTTATATGGTTTATACCATTGATGCCGTCAGGCGGCGCGCGCCAGGTCCCGCTCGGCCGGGTTGCTCAACTCGCCCTCCCACTTGGCCACCACCGCCGTCGCGATGGCGTTGCCGATCACATTGGTGGCCGAACGCGCCATGTCGAGGAAGTGGTCGATCCCGATCAGCAGCACCAGGCCGGCCTCCGGAATGTGGAACTGGCCCAGCGTGGCGGCGATCACCACCAGCGACGCGCGCGGCACGCCGGCCATGCCCTTGGAGGTCAGCATCAGCACCATCATCATCGTCATCTGCTGGCCCAGCGTCATCTCGATGCCGTAGGCCTGCGCGATGAAGACGGTGCCGAAGGTGCAGTACATCATCGAGCCGTCCAGGTTGAAGGAGTAACCGATGGGCAGCACGAAGGCGGCGATGCGGCTGCGCACGCCGAAGCGCTCCAGGCCCTCCAGCGTTTTCGGGAAGGCCGCCTCGCTCGACGCGGTGGAGAAGGCCAGCAGCGCCGGTCCCCGCATCTCGGCCATCAGCGTGAACACGCGCGGGCCGAGGAACAGGAAGCCGATCACGATCAGCAGTGCCCACAGCAGCGCGATGCCGAAGTAGAATTCGGCCATGAACACGCCATAGGTTTGCAGCACACCGAGGCCGCTCTTGCCGATCACGCCGGCCACCGCCGCGAACACGGCGAAGGGCGCGAACTGCATCACGTAGCCGGTCACCTTCAGCATCACATTGGCCACGCTTTCGAGCACGGCCACCAGCGGTTCGGCCTTGGCGCCGATGGCGGCGGCGGCCGAGCCGAAGAACAGCGAGAAGACGACGATCTGCAAAATCTCGTTCTTGCTCATGCCTTCGACGATGGAGGCCGGCACCAGGTGGGTGATGAATTCCTTGAGCGACAGGCCGCTGGCCGTCAGGTCGGTCGGCGCGATGGCGGCCGACAGGTGGCCGACCAGGGCGTCGCCCGGGCGCATCAGATTCACCAGCACCAGGCCCAGCGTCAGCGACATCAGCGACGCCAGGAAGAACCAGCCCAGCGTCTTGATGCCGATGCGTCCCACTTCGCTGGCGTCGCCCATCTTGGCGATGCCCACCACCAGCGTCGAAAACACCAGCGGCGCGATGATCATTTTAATCAGGCGCAGGAACAGCGTCGTCACCAGCGACATCGTGTCGGCGAAACCGGCGGGGTCGTTCAGGTTGGCGTTGGCCAGATAGCCGGCGAAGATGCCGAGCGCCAGCGCGATCAGGATGTAGGTGGTGAGTTTGCTGCGACCGCCGCTGCTGCTTTGTTGTTTCATATTCTGATTCCTGTGGTAGTGTCTCGCTGGACGTCGGCGGCGCGGAAGCGGCCAGCCGGCGCGCATTATCGGGCAAAATAGTGTCTCGCGCTCGGTATGGCGGGTCTGAGCATCGGCAGGCGGTTGTTAAATCGGCCATCATACTGATGAAACTATGAGCAAGTTCCGCAGTATCCTTG
>NZ_JANXMI010000270.1 GCF_025354735.1 Rugamonas sp. | reverse complement strand
CGCTCTCGCGCCACCGCGCCACACGCACCCGCCATTGCTCCTCTCGCTCCTTGTTCCCCATCACCATCTCCATCTCCAAAAGTCGGAGTCTGGGCAAACCGATTAAGGTTTTGAAGATGGGCGGGCTGGACGCTTACGAAGGAATAAGAAAAAAAGAGAAAGAAAAAGAAGGAAAAACAGGAAAACAGGAAAGGAGAAAAGAGTGTTTGCCACAGTGACCCAATTAGATATCAGTACCCTCACCGAGCTGATAACTTACCTGCCATCAAATGATGATCCGCAAGATCCGCAGCATTCGCAAGATATATCCGGGCTGATCGCCACCGCCGTGCGGTTTTGGCTGGATGAAAACAAGCGCCGTGCCGCCGCCATTGCCACGGCCGCGGACGGCGCCGCCGCCTCGGACCCGGTGCGCGGCTATCAATGGAAATTGCTGTTCCTGCCGGAAGGCACGTATTTGCGGACGCTGTCATATGGCGAGCACCAGACCGCGGTCGTCGTCGGCAACCAGATCCTCCATTGCGGCCGTCCGGTCACGCCGAATCAGTTCGCCGGCTCGTTCACGTCGACCATGCGCAACGCCTGGATCGATATCATGGTGCGGTTTCCCGGAGAAAAAAACTGGACCATCGCCAGCAAACTGCGACGCAATTTACGGCAGACTGAACAACGCGCGCTCGCGATGCTGGCACGGTCCGACGCGGGGCCGCTGACCGCTTCCGCTGACGCCGCCACTTCCGCTTCCGCTTCGCCAACCGGCGGCGCAAGTGGTGGCATCGCTGCCCGCCCTTCGGAGCCCGACAAGAACTGGACGCTGCCCGAGCGGCGCAAATTTCGCTTCCGCCTGGAAGACGTAGCGTTCGAATTAGTGCCGCAACGGTGGTGGCGCAGTCTGGCCGTGGCCCATGGCGACATGCGCGCGCCGGTGGCCGCAAACCGCCGAAAACCGCCGCCAACCTCAGGCCGGCGGCTCCGCCTCGACCCGGTTGCGGCCCGAACGCTTGGCGCCGTACAGCGCCCGGTCGGCGGCGCCGATCAAGTCGGCGATCGCGTACACGGTCTGGGCGGCCTGGGTCGCGATGCCGATGCTGACGCTGACGTGGCCGCCGGCGCAGCGGCTGTGCGCGTGCGCGATCGCCAGCTCCAGCACGCGCAAGCGCATCGCCTCGGCCATCGGCCCGGCCTGCCCGCTGTCGGTCTCCGGCAAGATCATCGCGAACTCCTCGCCGCCGTAGCGCGCCATCAAGTCGCAGGGCCGCTTGAGCATGCCCGACAGCGCGGCCGCCACCTGGATCAGGCACTGGTCGCCCTGCTGGTGGCCGTAGTGGTCGTTATACGCCTTGAAATAATCGATATCGATCATCAGCAAGGTCAGCGCGGCGCCGCTGCGCTTGGCACGGCGCCACTCCTTTTCCATGGCGACGTCGAAGTGGCGCCGGTTGGCGATGCCGGTCAAACCGTCGGTGTAAGTCTGCGAGCGCAGCACCATGGCCTGGTCGCGCAGCAGTTTGTCGCGCGCGACGGCGAGGCTGACGTCGTTGATCTGGATCAGGCAGTGGTGCGCCGCGCCGGCGATGGCGATCGGCGTGACCTCGATCGCCTGCTGCATCCGTTCGCCGTCCACGTGTTGAACTTCCTGCGCCGGCGGCACCTGCGCCACCTTCGTCGCCGCGCCCCTGGCGTACAGGGGGAAGGGCGCCTTGTTGAGCGATTGCGACAGCAGCGACGGGAAATGGTTGTGCAGCGCCTGGTGGACGGCGGCCTCGACCCGGCCGCCGCGCAGTTCCGGATACAGCGCGAACAAGTCCTGGCCCAGCGCGGCGGCGTCGTTCCGGCCGCTGTGCTTGCTCATCCAGCTGTTCCACAGCACGACGCGGCGCTGCCCGTCGAGCACGATGGCGCCCAGGTTGACGGCGCACAGCACGCTGTGCAGCAGGCTCAGGCGGAATGCGGCCGTGCCGCTCCCGTCCGTGGTGTCCGTGGTGCCGTCCATGGCGTCCATGGCGCTCAGGCCTGGCCCATCGCGCGCGCGATGTAGCGGTTGATCTGCTCTTTCAAGTCGTGCAGCGCCGAAATGTCGAGGATGAAGGCGACGTAGCCGTGGATCTGGTGTTTTTCCAAAATAAAATCGATGTGCAGCATCAGCACGATGGTGTCGGCCAGGCTGCCGCTGGCGGTGAGGATGTCGTCGCTGGTGCCGACGTGGTAGACCGGCAGCGAACCCTGCAACTCATGCTGGAAGATATTGGCCAGCGTGCCGACGCAGGCGTTGAGGATGATGTTGCCGATCTCGCACATGGCCTCCTGCTCCATCTCCGTCAGCTCTTGCAGGGGCACGGCCTCGCCCACCATCAGGCGCACGATCTCCAGGCTTTTATCCTCAGGGAACATGAGGATGGCCTCGGTCTCGAAGGCGCCCTCGTAATGCTGGCTGACGCCGCAGATGCGCTGCTGCTGTTGCTGCTCGGGCAGGCCCAGCAGCACGGCGGCGGCGGCGCGGTGCATGAAGCGGATGGCCGGCACCGACATCGTCACCTCTTCGCGGACGATGGCGCTCATGGCGGCGGCGGCCTGGCCGACGCCGATGTTGAAGATTTCGATGAGGGCGTCATTTTCCAGCGCGTTCAGCTCGAACATGGCGGTCCTTCCAGCACGGCCAGCAACTGGGCGATGCGCTCGGCCGTGATCGGCTTTTCCATGAAGCCGATGCCGAGCTCGGCCGCCCGTTCGCGCGTGGCGCGCTGCACATTGGCCGTCAGCAGCGCGATCTTCAGCGCCGGCGCCAGGCGGCGCAGCTGCTCGGCGGCGGCGATGCCGCCCATGCCGGGCATGTTGACATCCATCAGCACCAAGTCCGGCCCGGCCACGCCGTCCTCGGTGGCCGCCGCGATCCGCGCCAGCGCCTCCTCGCCGCTGCCGGCCTCGTCGACGACCCAGTCGGCGTGCCGGCCCAGGATGTACTGGCGCGCCATCAGACGCGACACCCGGCTGTCGTCGACGATCAGGATGGTGGTGGGAGGCATGGGCGATCCTGCGGGCGGTGGTGGTGCTGCATTTTCGCACACTTGACGGGGGCCCGGCCGGCGGCGCGCCGCGATGCTGCCAGCGGACAACAGCCGGCCCGCGCTGTTGTTGTCACGGCGCAATTTTCGATGCGAAGCGCGGCCGCGCGCGGGCGATCCGCTATAAAATAGCGGCCATCACGCGCGCGCCGCAAGACGGCGGCGCCACCCATCCACCCATGACCCACCCATAGACGATAGCCCGACCATGACATCCGCCGCCACGCCCGCCACGCCTACCCCGACCACCGCCGCCGCCCCGACCCAGGACCAACTGAAACAGGCCGTCGCCCGCGCCGCCATCGCCTACGTCGTCGACGGCCAGATCATCGGCGTCGGCACCGGCTCGACGGCCAACTTCTTCATCGACGAACTGGCCAAGATCAAGCACCGCATCGCCGGCGCGGTGGCGTCGTCCGAAGCGACGGCGGCGCGGCTGGCCGGCCACGGCATCGCCGTGCACGACCTCAACGACGTCACCGACATCGCCGTCTACATCGACGGCGCCGACGAAATCACGGCCGCCGGCGCCATGATCAAGGGCGGCGGCGCGGCGCTGACGCGCGAAAAAATCGTCGCCTCGGTGGCGAAACAATTTGTTTGCATCGCCGACGGCTCCAAGCTGGTCGACGTGCTGGGCACGTTCCCGCTGCCGGTCGAAGTGCTGCCGATGGCGCGCGCGGCCGTGATGCGCCGGCTCGTCGCGCTGGGCGGCCAGCCCACGCTGCGCCAGCGCGCCGACGGCGCCGCCTTCCTCACCGATAACGGCGGCATGATCATCGACGTCGCCGGCCTGGCGATCACCGACCCGGCGGCGCTGGAACGGGAGATCGGCGAGATCGTCGGCGTGATCGCCGTCGGCCTGTTCGCGCGGCGCGGCGCCGACGTCTGCCTGCTGGGCGGCAGCGACGGCGTGCGCACGCTGACGTTCTAAAATTACCGCAGCCCGCGACCCCGACGCCACGCCGCGGGTCGCAGCGCTATCACGCACCACTTCCACTTACGAGCAAAGTCCACCATGAAGTCATCGCAAGTCCTGCTGTTGTCCGCCAGCGTGCTGTTGAGCGCCTGCTCGATGTTCCACTCCCCGTTCGGCCACGGCGAAAAAGTCGCCGTGGCGCGGCCGGCGCCGCAGCGCACCACGGCCAGCGACGGCAGCCCGCTGGCCACGCTCGACGGCGTCGAAATCGAAAAAGTGCAATTCCGCTCCGGCATCTCCTCGGCCACGGTGGGCAACCTGGCCAAGCTGCGCGGCTGCACCAGCAGTGTCGGCGCCGGCCTGGTGTCGCAGCAGGGGCCGGTCGAAGTCTACCGCATGGCCTGCGACAACGGCCAGGTCTACCTGGCCAAGTGCGAGCTGCGCCAGTGCAAGGCGATGTGAGCCCGAGCTAAAACAGCGGACGTAAAAACGCGCACGTAAAAAAGCGGCGCGCGCCAGAGCGGCGCGCGCCGCCCATGGCGCGGCGGTGCGGGGCGCGGCCTTGCGGCCAGCTCCGTCTTAATCGGCCGGCGGCACGTAGCCCATGGCGGCGTCGGCGCCGTCGCCGAAGAAGTGCTTTTCCATTTGCGTGGCCAGATACTTGCGCGCGCGCTGGTCGGCCAGGTTCAAGCGGTTTTCGTTGACCAGCATGGTCTGGTGCTTGAGCCACGCGGCCCACGCCTCTTTCGAGACCTGCTCGTAAATCTTCTTGCCCAATTCGCCGGGATACGGCGGCAGGTCCAGCCCTTCGGCTTCTTTATTGAGTTTGATGCAGTGGATAGTGCGGGCCATCGGGTGCTCCTAAAGCGGTGTCGGAAGACGTGATTATAAAGACTTCACGAGAACCTGTGACTTGCGCTGCCAGTTATACATGCGCTGGCGGTCTTTCGGCAGCGCGTCGACGGTGGCCGGCACGAAGCCGCGCTTCTGGAACCAGTGCGAGGTGCGCGTGGTGAGCACGAACAGCTTGGTCAGGCCGATGGCGCGTGCGCGGTTTTCCATGTGCTTCAAAATACGCTCGCCGTCGCCCTGCGCCTGGACCTCGGGGTTGACGGTCAGACAAGCCATCTCCGCCATCTTTTGCTCGGGGAAGGGGTAGAGCGCGGCGCAGCCGAAGATCACGCCATCGTGCTCGATGACGGAGAAGTAATCGATCTCGCGTTCGATCAGTTCGCGGCCGCGCTTGACCAGGGTGCCGTCGGCCTCGAGCGGCTCGATCAGCTTGATGATGCCGCCGACGTCCTCGATGGTGGCCTGGCGCAGGCTTTCCAGGTTTTCATGGCTGATCATGGTGCCCACGCCATCGTGGGTGAACAGTTCGAGCAGGGCCGAGCCGTCGGTGGCGAAGGGCACGATGTGGGCCCGCGGCACGCCGCTGTTGCAGGCCTTGATCGCGTGCTCCAGGTAAAACGCGGTGTCGGCCGGCAGGAAGTCGGCCAGCAGCACGGCCTCGGCCTGGTGCGACGACAGCTCGCGGATCTCGCTGCCGGCGGCGTCGGCCATCATCGGCGTCTCGCTGATGAAGACCAGCTTGTCGGCGTGCAGCGCGATGGCGGCCGCCACGGCCACGTCTTCCATGGTCAGGTTGAAGGCTTCGCCGGTCGGCGAAAAGCCCAGCGGCGACAGCAGCACCAGGCCGCCGGCGCCGAGGATGGAATGGATGGTCTCGGCGTCGATCTTGCGGGTGATGCCGGTCAGCTCCAGGTCGACGCCGTCGATCACGCCGAGCGGGCGGGCCGTGACGAAATTGCCGGAGATGATGCGGATCGCCGCGTGCGCCATCGGCGTGTTCGGCAAGCCCTGGCTGAAGGCGGCCTCGATGTCGAGCCGCAGCTCGCCGGCGGCCTCCTTGGCGCATTCGAGGGCGGCGATGTCGGTGATGCGCACGCCGTTGGTGAAGCGGCCCTCGACATTGCGCAGCGCCAGCTGTTCGGCCACCTGCGGGCGCGAGCCGTGCACCACGACCACCTTGATGCCCAGCGCGTGCAGCAGCGACAAATCCTGCGCCAGCACCGGCAGCGCGCCGGCCGTCACGAGTTCACCGGGGAAGGCGACCACGAAGGTCTTGCCACGGAAGGCGTGGATGTAGGGCGCGACGGAGCGCAGCCATTGGACGAATTCGATAGGGTTTTCCATTAGCCGCATTATAATTGGCTGCGCGACCTGCGCGCCAAATACAGTGTAAAAAACAATGTCAGAAGCCAGTAACAAAAAAATCCAGCCCGTCGCCACGCCAGAAGCCAAGCCCGAAGCCAAGTTCGAAGCCCCGCCCGCCACGCCCGCCACGCCGTCCGCCACGCCCGCCAGCAAGCCCGCTCCCCAGCCCGATCAGCGCCAGCGCGGCCCGCGCCGGCCGGCCGATGCGCAGGGCAGCGCGCCGCATAGGCAACCGCAGCGCGGCGCGCCGCAGCCGCAATCGCAGCCGCAATCGCAGCCGCAATCACCGCGCGGAGAGTCGCAGCCGCAGCGCGGCCAGCCGCAGCCGCGCGCGCCTCGTCCGGAAGGCGCGCCGCAGCGGGAGCAGCAGGCCCGCGGCCCGCGTCCCGACGGCCAGCCGCCGCGCGATGCGCGTGAAGCGCGCGGCCCGCGCCTGACGCCGGAGGAGCAGGCCGCGAAAGCGGCCGAAAAGGCCTTCCGCAACCCGCTTCCGGTCATCACCTATCCCGAAGACTTGCCGGTCTCGGGCCGGCGCCAGGAAATCGCCGAGGCGCTGATGAATAATCAGGTCGTCATCGTCTGCGGCGAAACCGGTTCCGGCAAGACCACCCAGCTGCCGAAAATCTGCCTCGAACTCGGTCGCGGCCAGTCCGGCATGATAGGCCACACGCAGCCGCGCCGCATCGCCGCCTCGTCGACGGCCAAGCGCATCGCGCAGGAACTGGGCACGCCGCTGGGCGTCACCGTCGGCTTCAAGGTGCGCTTCGCCGACACCTTGCAGCGCGGCGCCTCCGTCAAGCTGATGACCGACGGTATCCTGCTGGCCGAAACCCAGACCGACCCGCTGCTGAAGAACTACGACACCATCATCATCGACGAGGCCCACGAACGCAGCCTGAACATCGACTTCCTGCTCGGCTACCTGAAGCAGCTGCTGCCGCGCCGTCCCGACCTGAAAATCATCATCACCTCGGCCACCATCGACGCCGACCGCTTCGCGCGCCACTTCGGCACGGCCGAAAAACCGGCGCCGGTGATCGAAGTGTCGGGCCGCCTGTACCAGGTCGAGGTGCGCTACCGCCCGGTCGACCGCGACGCCGTCGTCGTCGGCGGCGCCGGTGGCGGTGGCAACCCCGCCGCCAGGCCGCTGCCGAAAGCGGCCGCCGCGCGCGAGAAGCGCGACCTGATGGACGCCGTCGTCGAAGGCGTCGACGAATTGTGCCGCCTCGGTTCCGGCGACGTGCTGGTGTTCCTGCCGGGCGAGCGCGAAATCCGCGACGCCGCCGAAGCGCTGCGCAAGCACCATCCGCCGCACGTGGAAATCCTGCCGCTGTTCGCGCGCCTGTCGGCCGAGGAGCAGGAACGCGTCTTCAAGGTGAGCCAGGCGCGCCGCATCGTGCTGGCCACCAACGTGGCCGAAACCTCGCTGACCGTGCCCGGCATCCGCTACGTGGTCGACGCCGGCCTGGCGCGCGTGAAGCGCTACAGCTACCGCAACAAGGTCGAGCAGTTGCAGATCGAGCCGATCGCGCAGTCGGCCGCCAACCAGCGCGCCGGCCGTTGCGGCCGCGTCGCCGCCGGCGTCTGCATCCGTCTGTACGAAGAGCAGGATTTTTTGCAGCGGCCCAAATTCACCGAGCCGGAAATCCTGCGCTCGTCGCTGGCCGCCGTCATCCTGCGCATGAAGTCCTTGCACCTGACCGACGTCGAGACCTTCCCCTTCATCGAGCCGCCGCTGGCGCGCGCCATCGCCGACGGCTACCAGCTGCTGCAGGAACTGGGCGCCGTCGACGAATACAACCAGCTGACGGCGCTGGGCCACAAGCTGGCCAAGCTGCCGCTGGACCCGCGCGTCGGCCGCATGATCCTGGCCTCGCTCGACAACGTGTGCTTGAACGAGATGCTCATCATCGCGTCGGCGCTGTCGGTGCAGGACCCGCGCGACCGGCCGATGGAACACCAGCAGGCCGCCGACGAGGCGCACAAAAAATTCGCCGACGAGAAGTCCGAATTCCTCAGCCACCTGAAAATCTGGAGCTGGTTCGAAAACGCCATCGAGCACAAGAAAACCAACCGCCAGCTGCAAGACAACTGCCGCGCCAATTTCCTGTCGCAGCTGCGGCTGCGCGAATGGCGCGACGTCCACTCGCAACTGCTCACCATCGTCAAGGAGCAGGGCTGGCGCGTCAACGACAAGCCGGCCACGTATGAGAACCTGCACCTGGCTTTGTTGACCGGATTGTTGGGCAATATCGGCTTCAAGGGCGAGGACGAGCCGGGCGCCGGCTACCTCGGCGCGCGCGGCATCAAGTTCAATATCTGGCCCGGTTCCTCGCTGCTGAAAAAACCGGGCAAGTGGATCATGGCGGCCGAACTGGTCGACACCACCCGCTTGTACGCGCGCGGCATCGCGCAGATCCAGCCGGAGTGGCTGGAAAAAGTCGGCGAGCACCTGCTGAAAAAAACCTGGGGTGAACCGCGCTGGGAAAAACGCTCGGCGCAGGTGACGGCCTCCGAGCGCGCGACCTTGTACGGCCTGGTGGTCTACAGCCAGCGCCGCATCAACTACGGCGCGTTCAACCCGGCCGAGGCGCGCGAAATCTTCATCCGCGACGCCCTCGTCGGCGGCGATTACGACACCCGCGCGCCGTTCTTCGCCCACAACCACAAGCTGATAAAAGACATCGAGAACCTGGAGCACAAATCGCGCCGCCTCGACGTGCTGGTCGACGACGAATTGATCGCCGCCTTCTACGACAAGCTGATCCCGGCCGACGTCGTCAACGGCGCCGGCTTCGAGAAGTGGCACAAGGACGCGACGGCGCAGGAGCCCAAGCTGCTGTACCTGAACCGCGACGAATTGATGCGCCACGAAGCGGCCGGCGTGACGACGGACCTATTCCCGAAGATGATGTCGGTGACGGGCCTGGAGCTGCTGCTCACGTATCATTTCGAGCCGGGCAGCGTGCGCGATGGCGTGACCATGGCCGTGCCGCTGTACGCGCTGAACCAGCTGCCGCGCGAGCGCTGCGAGTGGCTGGTGCCCGGCATGCTGAAGGAAAAAGTACATCTGCTGCTGAAGTCCCTGCCGCAGAAGCTGCGCCGCCACTGCGTGCCGCTGCCCGACTACGCGGCCAAATTCTGCGAGCGCGTGCACGAGGCGGGCACCTTCGGACGCGGCGATTTGATCGACGCCATCATCGCCGACATCCGCGCCCAGATCACGATCTCGGTGCTGACCACCGACTTCAAACCGGAGACGCTGCCGGCGCACCACTACATGAATTTCAAGGTGATCGACGAGCACGGACGCCAGCTGGAAATGGGCCGCAACCTGGCGACCCTGCAAGCGGAGTTTGGGACGCAGGCGCGCCAGAGCTTCCAGAAGATGGCCGAAGTGTCGGCGCCGCAGGGCGGCGTGAACCTGCGCGCGCTGGGTGGCGGCGGCGCGGCCGGCAACGGTGCCGACGCGGGCCAGCAAAAGCAGGGCGCCCCATCATCGAAGGCCGGCGCCGGCGGCGGCACTGGCGGTGCCGGCGGCGCGGCCGGCACCGCGTCCAGCGGCATCACGCTGACCGGCTTGACCAGCTGGACCTTCGGCGAGCTGCCCGAGCTGCTCGAAATCGTGCAAGGCAAGCTGACGCTGATCGGCTTCCCGGCGCTGGTCGACAAGGGCACGCATTGCGACCTCGAAGTGTTCGACGACCCCACCGTGGCCGCGCGCACCCACCGGATCGGCCTGCGCCGCCTGTTCGCCTTGCAGCTCAAGGACCAGATCAAGTTCATCGAAAAGGGCATCCCCGGTTTGCAGCAGATGGGCATGCAGTTCATGGCCATGGGCACGCAGGAGGAACTGCGCGACCAGATCATCCACAAGGCGCTCGACATCGCGTGCCTGCAAGATCCGCTGCCGACCGACGCCGCCTCGTTCGGCAAGCGCAAGGACGAGGGCAAGTCGCGCCTGGTCTTGCTGGTCAATGAAATCGCGCGCCTGCTGGCGCAGGTGCTGACCGAATTCCACGGCCTGCCGAAACGGCTGCAAGGCTTGCCGGCGCAGGCCGCGGCCGACATGCAGGGCCAGTTGCAAGGCCTGGTCAACAAACGCTTCCTGTCGGAGAACGAGTACAGCCAACTGGCCCACTTCCCGCGCTACCTGAAGGCGATGAACGTGCGCATCGAAAAGCTGCGCGCCGACCCCGCCCGCGACGCCAAGCTGATGGTCGAATGGCAGCAGGCTGCCACGCTGTACCAGCGCGCGACCAAGGACCGTCAGGCCGGCAAGAACACCGACCCCAAGCTCACCGAGTTCCGCTGGATGCTCGAGGAACTGCGCGTGTCGCTGTACGCGCAGGAACTGCGCACGCCGATGCCGGTGTCGGCCAAGCGTTTGCAGAAAGTGTGGGAGTCGATGCAGCGCTGACGTGTGCTGGAGTTGTTATGCGGCGCTTTGTGTTGTTGATTTCACGTGAAACTGAAGTCCCAGGGCGCGCATCACTTTAATGAAGGTGCCAAAATTAAGGATGCCGTCTTCCGACAGTTCCTCACGGCTCAAGCCAGCCTCCTTTGCGAGGTCCGTCATGCCTTTGGCCCGGGCCAGCAGGCGTAGCGATTCCACGATGAATGCGGTATCGTCTGCCGCTTCCTCCATGCACGCGGCGAAGTAGCGCGCCATATCCTCTTTGGTGCGGAGGTGTTCGGCGCCATCCCATCTGTTGAGTTTCAATGCCATCTCGGGCTCCTAAAATTGTCGCGCAAGGTCTTGCGCCATTCTTATATCGTTGAATTGCGTGGATTTGTTTCCACCTGCGAGAAGTATGACCAGCCTGGTGCCGCGTACTGTGTAATAAATTCGGTATCCGGGGCCGTATGGGATACGCATCTCTGTGACGCCCTTTCCCATGCTTCTGTGATCGCCAAAATTTCCCCATCTTGCGCGTTCGATACGGATTTGTATCCGGTCCTGCGCGGCGGGATCTTTCAACGTATTGAACCACTGGTCGAAAACTTCTGTGGTGAGAATTTCCTTCATAAAAATCCAGTGTAGGTTTGAGGTGAGTGAAATACAAGACCCGGTCCGGTATCGTATCTGTTGCGATAAAGCGCGGCCTTGGGAAAACTCAGTCATCAAGCGTGCGCCAGCGTACCAAAGCCGCACGGACTCCCGCGTTATACTGCGCTGCAACATGGAGGTCATCTTGGTCAAGCTCAGCACTGGCACGCGGCTCTTGCGCAGCCTCGTTCGCAGCGGCAAGGCGCAGCGGCGCACCGTCGGCAAACTGGTCTCGCAGCTGTTCGAGGCGCCCAAACCGGCACGCAAGGCCAAGGCCAAGGCCAAGGCCGAGCCGAAGCTGAAAGCGGCGCCCAAGCCCTTGATAAAAGCGGCGGCACCGGCCGTGCGCAGGCCGTCGGTCGCGAAGGCGCCGCCGCACGCGCCGCCGGCGCCCGGCAAATGGCTGGCCGCGCATTACACGGCACCGCCGCAGGCCGGCGCGCTGGCGGGCCGGCGCATGAGCTATTGGCTGTATCTGCCCGAAAACGTGCCCCAGCCGGCGCTCGACAGCGGCCTGCCGCTGGTGGTGATGCTGCACGGCTGTCATCAGACGGCGACCCAGTTCGCGCAAGGCACGCGCATGAACCAGCTGGCCGAGCGCGCCGGCTACGCGGTGCTGTATCCGCAGCAGCTGGTCAGCACGCAGGCACAGCGCTGCTGGAAGTGGTACGACAAGGCCACGCAGGACGGCGGCGGCGACGTGCCCACCATCGCCGCCATCATCGATAAGGTGGCGGGCCAGTACCGCATCGACCGCAGCCGCATTTATATCGCCGGCATGTCGGCCGGCGCCGGCATGGCCAACATCGTCGCGCTGCACCACCCACGGCTGATCGCGGCGCTGGGCCTGCATTCCGGACCCATGTTCGGCGCCGGCCACAGCGTCATGGGCGCGCTCGGCGTGATGCAGCACGGCGCCGCCGCCCGCGTCGACAGCGCCATCGCCGAAGTGCTGCGGCGGCAGGCGCCGTTTCCGGCCATGCCGACGATGCTGATCCAGGGCCAGGGCGACAAGGTGGTGCGGCCGATCAACCAGATCGAGCTGGCGCGACAGGGCTTGCTGTTGAACCGCTTATCGGCGGGTGGGCCGTCGAAGATGGCGCTCAAGCCGGCCGGCCGCGGCCGCAACGCCCACGAGATCCGCGACTTTTACGCCGGTCGCAAGGTGCTGCTGCGCGTGGCCAGCGTCGCGCAGCTGGGGCACGCGTGGAGCGGCGGCGACGCCAGCCTCGCGTACAACGACCAGACCGGTCCCGACGCCAGCAAGATGCTGCTCGACTTCTTCGCGCGCCATCGCCGCGTCGTCGATTAAGCCAGTCGGAAACGCCTGCGCCCGCGCCCGCACGCCGCGGCGGCCCGGCCCTTGCCGGCGGCGGATATTTGGTGCACAGTCACACGGACGCCAGCATTGTCGGCGCCGCAACCCCGACCGGACCGACCGCCCATGCACTCAACCCGACTCGACTTCCCCGGCGCCGACGGCCAGAAACTGGCGGCGCGCCTGGATGCGCCCGACGGCGCCGTCAAGGCTTACGCGCTGTTCGCCCACTGCTTCACCTGCGGCAAGGACGTGTTCGCGGCCAGCCGCATCGCCCAGGCGCTGACGGAGCACGGTATCGCCGTGCTGCGCTTCGATTTCACGGGACTGGGCGCGAGCGAAGGCGAATTCGCCAACACCAACTTCTCGTCCAACGTGGCCGACCTGGTGGCGGCCGCCGCCTGGCTGCGCGCCCACTACCAGGCGCCGCGCCTGCTGATCGGCCACAGCCTGGGCGGCGCGGCCGTGCTGGCGGTGGCCGGCGAACTGCCGGAAGTGCAGGCCGTGGTGACGCTGGCCGCGCCCAGCGATCCCTCGCACGTGACCGGCCTGTTCAGCGCCCACCTCGACGACATCGCGCGCGACGGCGAGGCGCTGGTGCAGCTGGCGGGACGACCCTTCCGCATCAAGCAGCAGTTCGTGGAGGACGTCGGCGCGCACAATTTGAAGGCCAAGATCGCGGGGCTCAAGCGGGCCTTGATGGTGCTGCACGCGCCCGGCGACGATACGGTCGCCATCAGCAACGCCATGGATATCTTCACCGCCGCCCGCCATCCGAAAAGTTTTATCTCGCTCGACAGCGCCGACCATTTGCTGAGCAAGCGCGAGGACGCTTATTTTGTGGCGTCCATGATCGCCGCGTGGAGCGAGCGCTATATTCAGACGCCGGCGGCGGCGCCCTAAACGCGGCAGGCACGGCGGCGGCGGACGGCAAAACGGGACGCGCTGGCGTCCCGTTGGTCGGTGTTGTTGGCTGACGCCGGCGCCGGGTGCGCCGCTTATTCGTCGTCGCCGAATTCTTCGGCCAGGTCTTTCCAGCCCTTGCCGGCGGCGTAGGTGTTGAATTCGTCGGGCGACTCGAGCACCATCAGTTTGTTTTCCTGGAGGACCGGATCGCCGGCCGTCAGCGCCGGGCCTTTGTAGCAGAGGCCGGACAACTGCGTGGCGATGGCGGCGATCAGTGCCTTGTCCTTGTGCAGGCCGGCGATCGACGCCGCGAAATCGACGTAGACGTCGATGGCGCCATAACCTTCGTCGAAGATGCGGATGGCCTTGACGTCGTGGGCACGGCCGGAGCCGTCGGTGGCCTTGAAGGGGCCGCTGAGCTGGATGTCGGTGTCTTTATTCATGGGCAGAAGCATACACCAAAATTGCTGTCGGCGGCCACGCGCGGCGGGGCCGCGCCCCCCCGGCGTCACGCCGCCACCTCGCCACGGTCCGACGCCGGCGCGCGATCAGCGCAATTACTTCAGCGGCTGCAAGATGGTCGACAGCCGGTCCGGCGTGCCGGCGATGCGTTCGAGCTGCGGATACCTCAGGCCGTCATGATAGTCGAGCGCGATGGTGCGGTACACATTGCCCTTCTTGACCAGCAGTTCGATGGCCGCCTTGCCGTCCTTGGCGGCGCTGACGGCGGCGCGCAGCGCCTCGTCCTTGTAGGCGCGGCCGTTGACGGCCAGCAGCGTCGTGCCCAGCGACAGGCCGGCCCTGAAGCCCGGACCGTCCCATTGCAGCGCTTCGACCTTGCCTTCGGCGCCGACCGAGAAGCCGAGCGAATACTGGAAATTGGCCGACTTGGCGCGTTCTTCGTTGCCCTTCATGAACTCGGTCGGCTTGTCCTTGTAGACCAGCTTCCAGCCGGCGCGGGCCAGGCCGTCGAGCGGCGCGCCGGGGCCGTGGCCGTCGAGGCGGCTGCGCAGGAAGCCGCTCCAGTCGTAGGGCTGCACCGCGTTGAGCGCCTGCACCACGTCCTCGAAGGTGTAGTGCTTGGCGACGGCGACGCCGTTGTCGACGCCGAAGAAGCTGGCGGCGAAATTGTCGAGCGAGCGCCGGTCGCCGGACAGTTCGCGGATCTTGGTGTCGGCGTCCAGCCAGATCAGCTCGCCTTCCGAATAATAATCCTCGCTGCGCTGCCAGTTGCCCCAGCCGATGGGGCGGCGGGCGTTGATGATGGGGTCGTTGGTGGTGTCCTGCATGGCGCGCCAGCTGCGGCCCTGCACCGCGTCGTAGCGGGCGGCGGTGGCGGCGAGCATGTCGCGCACGTGTTCGGGCGTGATGAGGCCGGAACGCGCCGACAGCACTTCGCCCCAATACTGGGTTTGTCCTTCATACACCCACAGCAGGCTGTTTTGCAGCGGCGTGTTGAAGTCGGGCACGCCCTGGTCGGCCGGGCGGCGGAACTTGCCGTCCCACGAGTGGGTGAATTCGTGCGGCAGCAGGCCGCGCGCCGTTTCATTCTTGGCCCAGTCGGTGAAGTAGCCGGCCTTGACGCCGTTTTCGCTCGACTGGTGGTGTTCCAGGCCGATGCCGCCGAAGTCGTCGCTGAGCGCGAACAGGAAATCGTAGTGGGCGTAGTGCTGCGATTTATACAGTTTATACGCTTGCTGGACCAGGGCGCGGTGCGGCGCGATCTGTTCCGGCGTCGCCGCCAGCGCCTCGGCCGTGTCGGCCACGATGTTCAGGTGGACCGGGATTTTCGCGCCCGGATCGAGGTCGATGCGCTTGAAGTAACGGCCGGCGAACACCGGCGAATCGACCATGGCCTCGAAGTCGACCGGCTTGAAGCTGACCGTGTCGCCCTTGCGTTCGGCCGTGTCGAGCGCCGTGCCGTACTGCCAGCCGGCCGGCAGCGTCAGGTTGGGCTGCATGGTGATGTGGCGCGTGCCGTAGCCGGCCGGGTACAGCGTCATCGCGTTCCACTGCACGCCGAGGATGTCGTTGGTCATCGTGATGCGGCCCTCGTTGGCCTCGACCGGCGAGAGGAACTCGAATTCGGCCTCGATCGCGGTGGCGCCGGCCGGCACGTCCAGCATGAAGGCGAACACATTGGCCGGGTCGCGCTGCCATTCGACCGGCTTGCCGTTGGCGCTCAGCTTGAGGCCGGCGAACTGGTTGAGCGGGCTGCTGGGGCCGTGATTGCCCGGCACCCATTGCGGGTGCAGCAAGGTCAGCTTGCCGGGCACGGCCGGTATGGTTTCGTGCACGGTGAAGATTTGCTGGGCCGTGTTGGTGGCGTCCACATTGAGCACGATGGTGCCGGGGTAGGCGGCGTCGGCCGGCGGCGTGGCGGCGTGGGCTTGGAAGGCGGCGGCCAGCAGGGCGGCCAACAGGACATTAGGGCGGAGCGGGGTGCGAAGCGGCTTGGCGGTCATGGACGGGAGCGGTGGCATCGGGTTGAGAAGCCAACGAGTCTAGCATGAGAGAAACTAATTATTTCATCGATCAACAACAATATCGATCAAAAATATTTTCGTGTTTTTTTTCACTTTTTTTTCAAAAAAACCCGGCGTCTGGGGATGGCGGCCGCGTTTTTCAAGGCCTTGAAAAGCCCTCGAAGCACCGTATATCCGATGAGCGGTTGCCCAGATGGGGACCGCGACCAACTTATCGCTTCACTTAAAAAGGATATCCACCATGCGTACTTTCGACCTGACCCCACTGTATCGTTCCGCCATCGGCTTCGACCGCCTGGCCCAGCTGCTCAACGACGCCCAGCGCGCCGACGCCCAGCCCAGCTACCCGCCCTACAACATCGAGCTGGTCTCCGAAGACAATTACCGCATCGTGATGGCGCTGGCCGGCTTCGACCGCGCCGAGATCGACATCACCTTCGAGCGCGACTCGCTGCATATCGTCGGCCGCAAACAGCGCGACGGCGCCGAGCGCACCTTCCTCCACCGCGGCATCGCGGCGCGTGATTTCGAACAGCGCTTCCAGCTCGCCAATCACGTCAAAGTGACCGGCGCCACCTTCGACAACGGCATGTTGAACATCGACCTGGTGCGCGAAGTGCCGGAAGCGCTCAAGCCGCGCAAGATCGTCATCGGCGGCGGCGACAACGTCACCGCGCTGGAACAACGCCAGGCGGCATAAGGCGCGCTTCGATGTGGCCTGCCCGCGTAGCGGCAGCCAGCGGTAATTAAGCAGTACCCCGACTGGCCGGTTGATTCCGGCCAGTCGCACGTCCGGCCGCCGTTCGCGCGGCCTGTTGCGCTTCAGCCGCAGCCAAGTCCGCACGGTAGTTTGATTAAGTGGTGCCTAAGTTTTTTGCCGCATATTGACTGTCTCGACTACCCATTCAATCAGGAGTGAACATGTCTCAGCAAACTCATATCGGATCGACGACCATCAAGCGCCTGGCCCTGGCATTGGCTGCCGTAGGCTTGATGGGCGTGGGCGGAGTCATCGCCACCTACCAGACCAGCGCCGCCGCGGCCTCCGCCGGTGCCGCCGCGTCGCAAACGGCCGCCATCAACCAGCCGGGCGCGCCGGCGCCGGTGGCCGCGCCGCTGATGACGCTGCCGGACTTCAGCGTCATCGCCGCCCGCAACGGCCCGGCCGTCGTCAACGTCAGCGTCACCGGCAGCACCAAGACCGCCGCGCTCGACCTGCCCGGCATGCCGGGTCGCGGCCACGGCAACGGCGCCAACCAGTTCGGCGACGATCCCTTCTTCGAATTCTTCCGCCGCTTCCAGGGCCAGGGACCGCAGGGCCAGCAGCGCGAAGTGCCCACCCACGGCATCGGCTCGGGCTTCATCATCAGCCCGGACGGCGTGATCCTGACCAACGCCCACGTGGTGCGCGACGCGCGCGAAGTGACCGTCAAGCTGACCGACCGCCGCGAATTCCGCGCCAAGGTGCTCGGCTCCGATCCCAAGACCGACGTCGCCGTGCTGAAAATCGAGGCCCACAACCTGCCCGTGGTGCCGCTCGCGCGCGGCAACGACTTGCGCGTCGGCGAATGGGTGCTGGCCATAGGCTCGCCCTATGGCCTGGAAAGCACGGTGACGGCCGGCGTCGTCAGCGCCAAGGGCCGTTCGCTGCCCGACGACAGCAACGTGCCCTTCATCCAGACCGACGTCGCCGTCAACCCCGGCAACTCGGGCGGCCCGCTGTTCAACACGCGCGGCGAAGTGGTCGGCATCAACTCGCAAATCTACAGCGAGACCGGCGGCTACCAGGGCTTGTCGTTCGCCATTCCGATCGACGTCGCCAGCAAGATCAAGGACCAGATCGTCGCCACCGGCAAGGTCGAACACGCCAAGCTGGGCGTGACGGTGCAGGAAGTGAACCAGGGCTTCGCCGATTCCTTCGGCCTGCCGACGCCGGAAGGCGCGCTGGTGTCGAACGTTGAACATGGCAGCGCCGGCGACCGGGCCGGCCTGAAGGCGGGCGACGTGATCCGCAAGGTGAACGGCCAGAAAATCGTCGGCTCGGGCGACTTGCCGGCGCTGGTCGGCATCGCCGCGCCGGGCGACAGGCTGGCGCTGGACGTGTGGCGCCAGGGGAAAACCGTGCAGCTCAACGCCACGCTGGCCAACGCCAGCGACAAGGTGGCCGCCGCCGACGCGCCGGCGGCCGGCGCCCGGCTGAAACTGGGCCTGGCCCTGCGGCCGCTGGACCCGGCCGAACGCAGCCAGTCCGGCATCGCCGGCGGCCTGCTGGTCGAGGAGGCCGGCGGCGCGGCGGCCAGCGCCGGCGTGCAGGCCGGCGACGTGCTGCTGTCGGTCAACGGGCGCGCCGTCAACAGCGTCGAGCAGGTGCGCGCCGTCGTCGCCGGCTCCGACAAATCGGTGGCCTTGCTGATCCAGCGCGGCGATGAGAGAATCTTCATCCCGGTGCGCCTCGGATAAGCCGAGGCGCCGGCGGAACGCACGACAACAATAAAGAGGCGCGCGATGCGATTGCTGCTGGTGGAAGACGATACGATGATAGGCGAAGTGGTGCTCGACCTGCTCAGGGCCGAGCACTACGCGGTCGACTGGGTCAAGGATGGCGCCATGGCCGATACGGCCTTGCAGACCCAGACCTACGACCTGGTGCTGCTGGACCTGGGCCTGCCGCGCAAGGATGGCCTGGAGGTGCTGCGCTCGATGCGCGCCCGCAAGGAGCTCACGCCGGTGCTGGTGGCGACGGCGCGCGACGCCAAGGAGCAGCGCATCGCCGGCCTCGATGCCGGCGCCGACGACTATGTGCTCAAACCCTATGACCTCGACGAGCTGCTGGCGCGCATCCGCGCGCTGCTGCGCCGTTCGGCCGGCCGCGCCGAGCCGGTGTTCGAGCACATGGGCGTGACGGTCAATCCGCAAACGCGCGAAGTGATCGTCGAGGGCAAGCAGGTCAATTTATCGGCGCGCGAATGGGCGGTGCTCGAAGCGCTGATCGCGCGGCCCGGCATCGTGCTGTCGCGCCAGCAGCTGGAGGAAAAGCTCTACAGCTGGAAGGATGAAGTCAACAGCAACGCCGTCGAAGTCTACATCCACGGCCTGCGCAAAAAGCTGGGCAGCGAAATGATACAGAACGTGCGCGGCCTCGGTTACATGGTGCCCAAGCTATGATGGTGCGCGCATGAAGCTCGGCGTGCCCAAAATGTCCGTCCCCAAAATGGGCGTGCCCAAGGTGGCGGTGACGCACTCGCTGCGCGGGCGCCTGCTGTGGTTCCTGCTGGCCGCGATCACGATGGCGGCGCTGGCCCAGGCCATGATCGCCTACCGCAGCGCGCTGTACGACGCCGACCAGATCTTCGACTACCACATGCAGCAGATGGCGATGTCGCTGCGTTCCGGCGTGCCGCTGACGAACAACGACATCGGCACGGCTGGCCCGAGCGGTCCGACCGAGGGCGACCCGGAAAACAATGAGTTGGTGGTGCAGGTGTGGACGCCGGACGGCGTGCGCGTGTTCCGCTCCCTGTCGCACGCCACGCTGCCGCAGCGCGCGGTGCTGGGCTTTTCCAATGTGCGCGCCAACGGCGTCGACTACCGCATCTTCTCGGTGCAGGCGAACAATCAGACGGTGCAGATCGCGCAGGACATGGCGGTGCGCAAGCGCATGGCCGGCACGCTGGCGCTGCGCACGGTGGGACCGATCGCGCTGATGGCGCCGATGCTGATGCTGGTGGTGTGGTGGGTGGTCAGCGGTTCGCTGGCGCCGGTGGCGCGCGTGCGGCGCCAGGTGGCGGCGCGCCAGGCCGACGATTTGTCGCCGGTGTCGGACAGCGAACTGCCCGACGAAGTGCGGCCGCTGGTGCAGGAACTCAATCTGCTGTTCGGCCGCGTGCGCACCGCCTTCGAGGCGCAGCAGCACTTCGTCGCCGACGCCGCGCACGAACTGCGCTCGCCGCTGGCGGCGCTGAAATTGCAGGTCCTGAGCCTGGAGCGCGCCGCCGACGACGGCGCCCGCGCCGTGGCCGTGGGCCGCGTCAGCGCCGGCATCGAACGCGCCACGCGGCTGGTCGAGCAGCTGCTGGTACTGGCGCGGCAGGAGGCCAGTTCGGCCGCCGGTTCCACCTTCGCCCAGGTCAACCTGGCCGACCTGGCCAAACGCACGCTGGGCGACATGGCCGGCCTGGCGCAGGCGCGCCAGATCGATCTGGGCCTGCATCACGCCGACGATTTCACCTTGTCGGGCCAGCCCGACGCCCTCATCATCCTGCTGCGCAACCTGGTCGACAACGCCGTCAAGTACACGCCGGCCGGCGGCACCGTCGACCTGGAACTGCGCGCGCGGCCCGGCGGCGCCACCCTGTGCGTGGAGGACAGCGGTCCCGGCATCTCGCCGGAAGAACGCGAACGCGTGTTCAGCCGCTTTTACCGCGTGCCGGGCAGCGAGGCCGGCGGCAGCGGCCTGGGACTGGCCATCATCAAGGCCATCGCCGAGCGCCACGGCGCCACGCTGGCGCTGGAAGCGTCCGAGCGGCTGGGCGGCCTGCGCGTGAAAGTCGATTTTCCCGCCACGGCCCGCCCGACGCCGGCCTGAGGCGGCGTTTCACTGCGCGTGAGCGGCGCCCTGGGCTGGGCCGCCGCTGGTCGCGACGTCGGCCAGCAGCGCCTTGTTCTCGCTCATCTGCTTGCGGCGCTCGTCCATCTGCGCCAGCAAAACGATCTGTTCCTGCATCGATTTCTGCATCTGCGTCAGCTCCATGATCTGGTGCTCGATCGCCATGCGGGCCAGGACGTTGGTCTCGGACTGCAGTCGCTTGTTCAAGTCGCGCAGCTGCTGCTGTATGGTCATGATCGCCTTTTGCAGCATGGCGATGCGCTCCTGCGTGTCCATCGGCGGGCTGGCCGCCGCGACCGGACGCAAACTGGCCTGGATATTGGTTGCCATGGGATTTTTCCTCAATGTTTATACCAATAGTAACATTTGTTTAACCGCGGCCGGCGGGGCGCGCGGAATTTCCGCCACCGCCGCCACGGTCAGCGGCTAGAATACCGTTTTGACACGGCGGCGGAGCGGCGTATGAAGAGGATCGGATTTTCGGGCACCCTGGACCCGATCACCAACGGCCATATGTGGGTGATCGGCGAGGCGCGCTCGATCGCCGACGAGGTGGTGGTGTTCCTGTCGCAGAACCCGGCCAAGGCGCCGCGCTTTTCGGCCGAGGAGCGCAAGAGCATCATCGCCCTCAGTTGCGCGCAGCAGGGCTGGGACAATGTGCAGGTGGTCATCGTCAAGGGCGACTACACGGCGCGCGCGGCCAAGAAGCACGGCGTCGATTGCCTGATCCGCGGCATCCGCACCACCGCCGATTTCGACTACGAAAACCTGATCCAGCAAACCAATGTCGACGTGCTGCAAGGCGCCAAGACCATCTTCGTGATGCCGCCGCGCGACCTCGGGTCCGTCAGCTCCAGTTTCGTGAAAGCGCTGGAAGGGCCGATAGGCTGGAACTGGATCATGAAAAAATTCGTGCCCGGACCGGCCTACCATGCGTGGGTGCTGGGCTGGTTGCGCAGCGAGTGGGAAGCGCTGTGGGACTACGCCCACGCCGACGCGCCGGCCATCGCCCACGCCGACCAGTGGTTCGTGCGGCTGACCGGCGCCGGCGCCTACGGCGGTCCCGGACGCCATTACCACAACCTCGACCACCTGGTGCACGGCCTGTGCGAGATCCGCGTGTGGGCCGCCAACACCCAGCCGGACCCGCTCGACGTCGACATCGTCAAGCAGGCCTTCTGGTTCCACGACGCCGAATACCACCATGCCGGCGGGCCGCTGTCGAACGAGGAGGCCAGCGCGCAGCTGTGGCTGGGCAGCCATCTGCACCACGACCTGGGCGACGCGGCCGCACTGATACGGGCCACCGACCATTTCCAGGAAGCGGCGGTCAGCCACCGGCTCAAGCACATCATGCTCAGCGTCGACCTGGCCATTCTCGGGCAGGACGACGAGGTGTATCAAAATTATGCGCGCGCCATCCGGCGCGAATACAGCCACGTGCCGGACGCGAAATATCGGGCCCAGCGCGCCAGCGTGCTGGCCCACCTGCGCCGCAAGGCCGAAGCGGGCGAGCTGTTTGGCGACGCCTATTTCGCCGACCAGTACAACGCCCAGGCCATCGCCAACATGACGGGCGAGATGGCGCAGCTGGCGGCGGCCTGACGCACCGCCGCTTCGCTACGGCACCGTAATCGGGGTCAGACCACGGTTTCGACGTGGTCTGACCCCGACGCCACGTCGGCGACCAGCACGCGACGCCGGGGCTGCCGTGATTTACGCGGCGGTGTCATGATCGAGCGCGTCGATCTCGCCTTGCAGCTTGCCGGCCATGCGCCAGTTGATGCCGACGATGAGCAACAGCACCGCCGCGATCAGCGCGTTCGCCAGCGGGCCGTGCGCGAACGGGCCGATGCCGGCCATCTGCGTTTCCACGCCCCAGCGGAACATGACCACGCCGGGAACGAAGGGCGCGACGTACCACCGTCCCACCGTGCGCAGCGCGTCGCGCTGGCGCGTCAATTGGGCGCGGTGGAAAGCGCGGCCGGGGAGGGCGGCGTCGGCTCCGGGCAGCGGCCGGCCCGACGCGCGCCAGTGCAGCTGGTGCAGCACGAAGAAGGTGGCCACGATAATGAGCGCGCTGCCGATCTGCATCAGCGGGTGGCGGTAGGCGGCGATGAAATAGGCGAAGCCCGCGATCACCGCCACGCCGGCCGCGTACTCCAGAAAATTGCGCACGGCGACGCGGCGGTGCAGGCTGCGCGCGCGTTGGCGCAGCTGCTGTTCCGAGTAGTGTGGCGCGGCGGCCGGCTGCGTTTTCCACAGCTGTTTCAAGTCTTGATCGTTCATGATGGTGTGCTCCCCAGTTGTTTGGCCAGCAGTGCTTTGATGCGGTGGACTTTGGTGGCGACGTTGCGCGCCGAGATGCCGCTGATGTCGCCGATGGTGGCGGCGTCGAGGTCTTCGAGATACAGCAGCATCACCTGCCGGTCCAGCGGCGCGAGGCGGTGGATCAGCGCGAGCAGGCGTTGCAGGTCGAGCCGGCGTTCCGTGAGGTCGATGGCGGCGTGGACGTCGATCACGGCGTCGGCCGCGCCATCGTCAAGGTCGATGCGCGCGACCGTTTTCATGCTGCGCTGGATGTGCGAGACGCTGACGTTGTGGGCGATGCGGTAGACCCAGCTGCGCAGCGAGCACTGGTCCTGGAAGCCGGCGAAACTCTGCCACAGGGCGACGTGGATGTCTTGCAGCAGTTCCTGGCGGCGCGCCGTTTCGCGCTCGTAGCCCATGGCGAAGCGGGCCAGGTCGGCACCGTACAGGGTGATGGCGTGGCGGTAGCGCTGGTCCGGATCGGCGGGCGCGTCGGACGCTGCGCCGGAGCGCGGCTGAAGTGCTGTCATGGTGTGTAAGAGAAGGTTGATCGTAACGAGGTAGTCAGATCCTGGCCGCATCTCTTACAAAAAAAAGAAAAATAATCGCGCCGCTTGCCGGCGGCTGGTTGGCTGGCCGGCCCTGGCGATGGGCCGCCGATTTCAGCGCCGTGACCGTGGCGCGGCTTAAGCCGGCTTGGTTTCGGCGGCGTGGGCGGCCGCCGGATCGACCTGTTGCTGCAGGCTTTTCTTGCGTTCCTGCGCGGTCTCGATCAATTCGATTTGCTGCTGGAGCAGCACCATCACTTTGCTCAGCTGATTGAGTTCTTTGACGATCAGGTCGCGCACGGCGGAGTCGGTGGTCTCCATCAATTTTTTTGCAGCGTATGCATCTGTTTTTGCAGTTCCGCCATCCGCTTTTCCAGTACCGCCACGCGGGAACTGCTGTCGAGGTCGACCACGCCGATCAAAGAGCCGCCGAAGCCGGCGCCGATACTGGTAACCATGGCTATCTCCGTTCAACAAGAGTTGTCAGAGCTCGATGGTAGCACCAATGGCGTGCCGGGCGGCATCAGTGTCAACGCGGGCGCGCCGTTTGTTGCGTTGATGGCATTGATGGCCTTGATCGCGTCAGAAGGTATTCCAGCTGTTGTGGCGGTGCTCGTTGGCTTCCTTCATCAGGTGGCTGGCGCGCAGCTCATCCTTCGGCGACAGCGCGTCGCCGGTCTGCACCGTCATCGCCAGCTCCTGGATCGCGGGCGGATAGTCGTGCTCGGCCGCCGCTTCCAGCAGTTGGCGGGCCTGGCCGGCGTCGCGCGGCACGCCCTGGCCGTCGTGGTAGGCGTTCGACAGCAGGAACATGGCGTGCGCCTCGCCCAGTTCGGCGGCGACGGTCAGCCAGTGGGCGGCGACGGCGTCGTCGCGCGCCACGCCCTCGCCGTTGCGGGCCAGCAGGGCCAGCATCAGTGCCGCCCGCGCATGTTTTTTCTCGGCCGCCATGCGATACCACGGCCAGGCGGCGGCCGGATCGGGCGTCACGCCGGCGACGGCCGTGCGTTCCAGTTCGCCGAGCTCGAAGGCCGCTTCGGTGTCGCCGGCGCGCGCGGCCTGTTCCAGCAGCTGTAACGCATCGGCGCGGCGTGCGGGGCGCGGACGGTACAACATGCCCAGTTCGCGCTGCGCCACCGGCCAGCCTTGCGCGGCCCAGTCGCGCAGCTGGCGTTCGGCGCCGGCCGCGCCTTGCTGGCTCGCCGCCATCGCCACGCTTTCGATCTGCGCCGACGTCGGCTTGGTGTTCTGTGGCTGGCAGGCGGCCAGCGCCATCGTCAGCGCCACGGTCATGGTCATCGCAAAGCGAGGCCATGCCCGGTTGGTGTTCTGTGTAGCGTCCATCGTGGTCTTTCAAAAAACGGCGCCCGCCGGGTGAGGGCGGGCGCCGGTCGTGCTACTTCAACGGATTACTTGCTCAGGTCGATGTTGTAATGCGAGAAGCCGCTCGCGTCGACGCTGCCTTCGGCCGTGACGTTCTTGATGCCGCTGCCCTGCGCCAGCGCCAAGTGGCCCGGCGCCGAGCGCAGGATCACCGGACCGGCCGTCTTGACCTTGACGAAGCTCCAGCTGTTGGCGCTGCCGTTCGCTGCCAGCGTGACCTTGCCGGTGGCCGCACCGACCGTCTTGAGGTAGTTGCTGACGACGGTCTGGTTGGCGTCCGGCGACTTGATGATGGTCTTGCTGCCGTCGATGCCTGGCACGTTGCCGCCGCCGCCGGCGCGGTAGTCGTTGGTGGCGACGATGAAGTCGTCGGCGTCGGCCACCGGCTTGCCGAGATACGTCAGGTTGACGATGCGGCTGCCGGCCGGCTTGGTGACGTCGATCTGGTAGGTCAGCGCATTGTTCTCGGCGTAGAACACGTCGTAGTTATAGATGGTGCCGTAGGTCGGTACCAGGTCTTGCTCGGCGGTGGCGGTCGGGTCGATCTGGCCGAACTGCTTGGCCGCCGTTTCCAGCCACACCTTCAAGTCGCTGCCCTTGATCTTGACCGCCTGCAGGTTGTTGTTGCTGTACAGGTAGAGGTCGCCCGGATTGCGCACCTGCAGACCGACCGGCGCGGCCGTCGACGCGGTCGGCGCGACGTCGGTGAAGTCGGTCGGACCGTTGCGGCCGGCCTTGAACGGCGCGCTGCACGAAATCACGGGAATGTTCTTGTAGCTGGCCAGCGTGGTGTCGCTGCTGGTGGCGATGAATTTCTTGACGTAGTCGATCTGTGCCTGGTTCACCAGCTCGATGGCGCTGACGTCGCCGGCCAGCGCGAAGTAGGCCGACATTTCGAAGTCCGTCGTCACGCCCAGCGGCTGCTTGGCGTAGGCGATGGTGGCCGTGTGCTCGGGCTGGATCAGGGTGGTGATGGCCGGGTCGGCCGCGACGCTGGTCTTGCCGTCGGTGTAGGTGAAACCGCGCGCTTCGACCGTGGTCTTGGCCGGCTGCACCACCCACTTGCCGGCCGTGTAGACATAGGTCAGTTTGATGATGCCGAGGCGGCGGCCCCAGCTCTGCGCCATCACGGTCGGCACGCCGTTGACGAAGCCGTTGACGGCGTCGACCTTGGCGCTGGCCGGAATGGCGGCGAAGGACGGGTCGAGGGCGGCGGCGCCGGTCTCTTTACCGCGCGGGAAGATCAGGTGCGAGTGGCCGATCATCAGCGCGTCGATGCCGGTGGTGCTCAGGTAGTAGCTGCCGTTTTCCATCTTCGGGCTGTAAGGCGACGTGTCGAGGCCGCCGTGCGACAGCGCCACGATGACGTCGGCGCCCTTGGCGCGCAGCTGCGGCACGTACTGGTTGGCCGCTTCCTGCACGCCGCCCACCGCCACCAGGCCGGCCAGATTCTTCTGGTCCCAGGTCAGGATTTGCGGTGGCACGAAGCTCATGATGCCGATGTTCATCGGCACGCTGATCTTGCTGCCGTCCGGCGTCACGGCCGTGAACTGGCGCGGAATCAGCGAGTAGGGCTGATAAATCGGCTTGCCGCTGGCGACGCCGGTGACGTTGGTCAGCACCATCGGGTAGGTCGGCGCGCCGCAGCTGCCGGCCGGCTTGCTGATGCCCGGGATGCCGAAGTCGGTGTTGGTGACCTGGCTCAGGAAGGGCAGGCCGTAGTTGAATTCGTGGTTGCCCAGGCCGCCGCCGTCGTACTTCAGCGCGTTCATGGCCTTGTGCACGGCCAGCGTGCCGCTGCACGGCACCGGCGTGGCGACGGCTTGCCAGTCGCCCAGCAGGGTGCCCTGGATGACGTCGCCGTCGTCGAGCAGCACGTTGTTCGGATTTTCCGTGCGGGCGCCCTGGATCAGCGTCGACGCGCGGTCCAGGCCGACGGTGGCGTCGGCGGCCAGGCTGTAGTAGTTATAGCCGAGCACGTTGGAGTGGATATCGGTGGTTTCCATCAGCGCCAGCGACACGGTGGTGCCCTCGGGGATGGTTTGTGACGTGGTATTGGTCCCGCCGCAGCCGACCATGCCAACCGCCGCCAGCGCGGCATACATCACCATATTTATTTTCATCGCTTACCCTAATCAATGTGGAAAAATTAAGTTGGCGACTTTACTAAGCTGGCATGACAGGGCGATGACATCGTGCCGTCGCGGCTGATTTTGCCGAAAAAAAAATGCCCCGGCATGGCTGCGCGGGGCATGGGTGGGCGGCGGCCGCGCGGCCGT
This sequence comes from Rugamonas sp., assembly GCF_025354735.1. GTDB lineage: Bacteria > Pseudomonadota > Gammaproteobacteria > Burkholderiales > Burkholderiaceae_D > Rugamonas. The sequence continues at coordinate 727 of NZ_JANXMI010000270.1, read as the reverse complement.
CAGTAAGCCCAGTACGGCCCGACGGCGCCGGCCACGCTGTCGTTTTCCAGCACCACGAACACACGGCGGCCGAAGAAGAAGGGCACGCCCCAGTCGAAGGCGCCGCGCAGCGAGGTGCCCGCCGTGCCGCCGACGGACAGGGCGACGGTGGCGTTGTCGCGGTTCTGTTCGTTGACGATGACGAAATTGACGGTGCCCGACGCGCTGCCGTCGGCCGCCGTGTTGACGGCGCTGAGGCTGGTGGGCGAGGTCGGGCAGTAAAAGTCGCTGTCCTGCGAGCAGGCCGGCAGCGAACTGTCATCGAAGAACAAGCCGTTCGAGCCGGTGTCGAGGAAGCTGGCGCTCAGGGTGCGGCCCTGGTAGGTGGTGCTGAAGTTGCCGCTGTTGTCGGTGCGGTAGATGGTGGCGCCGCCTAGAGTGTTGTTGCTCTGCGTGTTGACGCCGAACACCAGCGTGCCGCTCAGCGAGGTGGTCCCGGCGGCGGGCACGGCCGGCAGCAGCACCAGCACGCCATTGTTGTCGGTGGCGAAGCTGGCGACGGGATTGCCGACCTGCTGGGCCAGCGCCATCGTGCTGGCGCTGCAACTGCCGGCGGCGCACGCGTAGTAGTAGGCGCCGCCGCTGTTGTTGACGCAGCCGCTGCCGCAATCCTGCTTGAACAGGCCGACGCCGAGCACGCCCCGGGCGCCCAGCTTGGCGACGGTGCCGATGTTGCCGCCGGCATTGG
>NZ_JANXMI010000263.1 GCF_025354735.1 Rugamonas sp. | reverse complement strand
GAAACTGTGGTCTGACCCCGATGGCCGCGCTGTTGGCTGAGCGCCGGCGCTTAGGCCGGGTCGGGGGTTTTGGGGGCGCTCGCGCGCGGTGGGCGCGGCGGCTTGTGCGGCGCCAGCTTGCCGCCTTCGGCCAGCCAGCGGCGGTAGATGCGCAGGGCGACGTGGGCGTCGTCGGCCGCGTACAGGATCTGCTTTTCCGTCAGGCGTGTGCTGGCCCAGTTGGTGGTCGAGATCTTTTTCGATTTTTGCAGTTTCTGGCCGAAAAATTTGGCCACCGCGCTTTTCGCGCCCAGGTCGTTGCGCTGGCCCGGCGTGCGCAGCGCCACCGACAAGTCGACCACGGCCGCGCTCTGGATGCCGAGCTTGGCGCGCAGCCGCTTGACGTCGTCGGACAGGCCGAAGCCGACCTTCATGGTCTGCGCCGATTCGAGGATGTCTTTCAGTTCCGCCAGGCCGACCGGCGCGCTGCCGATCTGGAACAGGTAGGCGATGCCGTCGGTGGCCAGCTGGATCAGGTGCGGGCCGGTCGAGCTTTCGCCCTTGAGGAAGGTGGGTTTCGATTCGGTGTCGAAGCCGATGGCGTCGCTCGCCATCAGCGCCGCGCGCGCGGTGGCCGCGTCGGCGGCCGTGCGCACCAGGCGCACGGCGTTCAGGGCCAGGCCCGGATAGGGCGGCAATTCGGGCTGGGCCCGGGACGATGCGGCGGGGTGGTGCGCTTTGTCGCGCCGGTCCGCGTCCGACTGGCTGTCCAACTTATTTGCGCGAGAACTTCGCGGTCAGCTGGTTCAGCTTCTCGGCGTGCAGGCGGGTGGCTTCTTCGGCCGCGGCGGCGTCGCGCTCGGCCTTCTTGCGCTCGGCTTCTTTCTTGAAGCGGTCCTGCAGCACTTGCGTGGCGTGGGCGCGGTGGGTGTCGGTCACTTCGGCGCCGGGCGTGCCGTCGAGGTCGTGGCGCACCTTGGCTTTTTCCATGACCTTCAGGTAGCGCAGCGAACCGGTGTGGATGCCCAGAGCCGTGCGCATGGTCTTGCGGTCCAGGTCGGGCATGCGCGCGAGGATTTGCTTGTCGATGCCGATCGACAGCGGCAGGAAATCGCGGAAGGCGGGGAATTGCGTTTGCAGTTGCTTGAGCAGGGTGCGCGGCGACGGCCCCGGCGCAGATGCGGCGGAGGCGGCCGGAGCTGCTGCCGGGCTGGCGGCGGCCGGTGCTGGTGCGCCTGCTGCGTCGGCGGCCGTTACGGCTGCTTCGGCTGTGGACGCTGGTACGGTTGCTGCGGTGTCGACTGCGGCTGCTGGTACGGCTGCTGCGGTTTCGACTGCTGCGTTTGCGACTGCGTCAGCGGGTGCGGTGCCGGGCTCGATTGCCTGAGGCTGGGGGGTGAGGCTAGTGTTCATCGACTTCATAGTTTAAGCAGGAGGCGCCAGCATATCATGCGGACCGCCGCCACGCGGTGGCTTTTGCTTCATGATGTTGTTTTGCTCACGATGAGGCGGCCAGCATCGCAGGTGCGTGGACGCCATAAACGCTGTATAATGATTGACGCACCAAATGCAGCGCGGTGCGGGTTTCGGATTGATACAGGATGTGTAGCAAGGGGCAGCGGTATCGCGGGCTGCCGATGAGCTTAGCAGATAGTCGGTATGGGCGCGATCCCGTATCGGCGTATTTAGCCATGCGGCATACTATGGGGCATGGCTTAGCGGCGTACTTAGCGGCGTACTTAGCGGCGTACTTTGCCTCCTCCTCTATTCTTCGCTGAAAAACAGATTGAAGCCCGTTTCAGGTAGCGGGCTTTTTTTATTGCCAGGTACAACGTCAACTTATTTACAACATTGCCTTTCCTGTGCGGACCGTTCACGGTCGCCGCCGGGCTTGGCATTTTTTGTCGATAAGTGGCGGCGCCGTCGCTGAGACGGCCACAATTCGCTCCATCGAGTCCGGTTTTGCAGGCTTAGGTGGAATTATTCACTTCGCGCCGCGACCATCCGGTTCCGCACTGAGAGATATTTAATGACAAAAACGCCGAAAACTTTAACGTTGTCCGTCAAGGCCACCCGCGCCAGCGCCGCGCCATTGGCCGTCACCAAGACCACTTTATCTTATGTCATCGAAGGTGCGCAAGAGGCGGCTGGCAGCAAAGTCACGGTGGTGAAGAAATCCCGTTCGCGTCTGGCCTCGGTGGCGACGGCGGAAGCCGACGCCGCGCTGCTCGATACGGTCGCGCCGGCGGACGAGTCGGCCGCAGCGGCCGGTTCCGCTGATTCGGCCGCGTTGACCGACTCGGCCGACGCGCCCGTCAAGGTCGCCACCACCAAGATCGCCCGCAAGGCCGGCGCCGCCTCGGCCGCCGTCTCGCTGGCCGCGCCCGCCGGCCCGAAAGTGGTCGCGCCGAAATCGAAGCCGGTCAAGGCCCGCGTCGAGCCGGCGCCGGTGGTCATCGTCACGGCCGGCCCGGCCGTCAGCCAGGTCACGGACGCGGCCACGCTGGCCTCGATCGACACCTCGACCTATTTCCTGCCATCGGTCAAGGTGCCGGGCCGGCGCGGCCGCAAGCCGAGCGAATTCACGCCGGAAAACGATGAAGTGGCGGCGTTGAACGCCGTCGAGCGCGCCGAACTGAAGGCCGTGTCGAAGGCGCGCGAGCGCAAGGCCAAGGGCGGCGCCGCCGATGCGCTGGGCCTGGACCCGAAGAGCTCGGCGGAAGACCTGGAACGCCGCCGCCAGCAAATCAAGAACCTGATTAACATGGGCAAGGAGCGCGGCTTCCTGACCTATGCGGAAATCAACGACCAGCTGCCGGAAAACATCGTCGATCCGGAAGCCATCGAAGGCATCATCGCCACCTTCAACGACATGGGCATCGCCATCTACGAGCGCGCCCCGGACGCCGAATCGCTGTTGCTGACCGACAGCGTGGCCACCGTCACGTCCGACGATGAAGTCGAGGCGGCGGCGGCGACGGCCCTGTCGACGGTCGACTCCGACTTCGGCCGCACCACCGACCCGGTGCGCATGTATATGCGCGAAATGGGCGCCGTGGCGCTGCTCACGCGCGAAGGCGAAATCGAAATCGCCAAGCGCATCGAGGGCGGCCTGAAGGACATGATACAGGCCATCTCGGCCTGCCCGACGACGATCGCCGAGATCGTCGCGCTGGCCCGCAAGATCGAGGCCGATGAATTGAAGGTCGACGAAGTCGTCGACGGCTTCGTCGACCTCAACGAAACGAGCGCCGCGCCGGCGCCGGCCGCCGCGCGCCCCGCCGCGGACGAGGAAGAGGAAGAAGAAGAGGAAATCGAAGAGGAAGACGGCGACGCCAACGGCGGCGCGGCCGGCTTCTCGACCGAGCAGCTGCTGCAATTGAAAAAAGCGGCGCTGGAAAAGTTCAACGTCATCTCGACCCAGTACGAGAAGATGCGCAAGGCCGTCGGCGGCTACGGCTCCAAGGCCTATGTGCAGGCGCAGGAACTGATCTCGGCCGAACTGCTGGGCATACGCTTCACGGCCAAGGTGGTCGAAAAGCTGTGCGACACGCTGCGCGGACAGATGGAGGAAGTGCGCCACATCGAGCGCGCCGTGCTGGAACTGTGCGTGAACAAATGCGGCATGCCGCGCGCCCACTTCATCAAGGTCTTCCCCGGCAATGAATGCGACCTCGACTGGGTCGACGGCGAAGTCGAATGCCGCTATCCCTACAGCGCCATCCTCGGCCGCAACGTTCCCGCCGTCAAGGAACTGCAAAAGAAGATGATCGACCTGCAGGCGCGCGTGGCGCTGCCGCTGGCCGACCTGCGCAAGATTAACAAGCAGATGGCGGCCGGCGAAAAACGCGCGCGCCAGGCCAAGCGCGAAATGACGGTGGCCAACTTGCGCCTGGTGATTTCGATCGCCAAGAAATACATCAACCGCGGCCTGCAATTCCTCGACCTGATCCAGGAAGGCAATATCGGCCTGCTCAAGGCGGTCGACAAGTTCGAATATCGTCGCGGCTACAAGTTCTCGACCTATGCGACGTGGTGGATACGCCAGGCCATCACCCGTTCCATCGCCGACATGGCCCGCACCATCCGCGTGCCGGTGCACATGATCGAAACGATCAACAAGATGAACCGCATCTCGCGCCAGATCATGCAGGAAACGGGCAGCGAGCCGGACCTGGCGACGCTGGCGCTGAAGATGGAAATGCCGGAAAACAAGGTCCGCGAAATCATGAAGATCGCCAAGGAGCCGATCTCGATGGAAACGCCGATGGGCGAGGACGGCGATTCGCAGCTGGGCGACTTCATCTAAGACAACGCGACCCTGGCGCCGTTGGACGCGGCGCTGCACGCGTCGATGCGCAACGTCATCAAGGAAGTGCTGGACTCGCTGACGCCGCGCGAAGCGAAAGTGTTGCGCATGCGCTACGGCGTCGAAATGTCGAACGACCACACGCTGGAAGAAGTGGGCAAGCAATTCGACGTGACGCGCGAGCGTATCCGCCAGATCGAGGCCAAGGCCATGAGCAAGCTGCGTCAGCCTTCGCGCTCGGACAAGCTGAAGAGCTTCCTGACCACGCATTAAGCGCGGCGCACGAAGGGTAGGGAAGGGAGGCGCGAGCCTCCCTTTTTTTATGGGCGCAAGGTCGGGCGGCTGATGCCGGATGGGCGGCAGGGACGTCAATGCTGTCTATAATGGTAGGTAATCCAGCAAGCACGGAAAGGCCATTATGAAGCACACCGTTCCCATATCGACCACCGGGGTCGGCTGGCGCACATGGACGTCGGCGCCGGCCTGGCGCACGCTGGGCCTGCTGATGCTGTGCTCGGCCTATATACAGGGCGGACTGGACAAGGCATTCGACTTCCCGGCGGCCATCGCCGAGATGCGGCATTTTGGCCTGGCGCCGGCGGCGCCGATGGCCTTGCTGACCATCGTCGGTGAACTGCTGGCGCCGCTGCTCATCGTCAGCGGCATGTGGCGCTGGGCCGGCGCGCTGTATCTGGGCGGCTTCACAGTGATGGCCTCGCTGCTGGCCAATCCCTACTGGCGCATGAGCGGCACCGAGCGCTTCATGAACGAGAACGCCTTCTTCGAGCACCTGGGACTGGCCGGCGCGTTTTTGCTGGTGGCGTGGCTGGATTTGCGCAAGGAATAAGCGGCGGCACGACATCAAGGGAAGGGGGCGCCAGCCTCCTTTTTTTTTGGGTTCTTCACGGATCAAAGGGAAACGGCGCGCGGCATGGCCGCCCGAGGTGGTGGGTGGGGCTCCGCGCGCCCGTGTGGAAAATCTTCTATTCTGCTTTCTTCTATTTTGAACCGCGTCTGAATTTGCCGGTATAAATAGAAGAAAGCAGAACAAAATGTAAGCGTCCAGCCCGCCCATCTTCAAAACCTTAATCGGTTTGCCCAGACTCCGACTTTTGGAGATGGAGATGGTGATGGGGAACAAGGAGCGAGAGGAGCAATGGCGGGTGCGTGTGGCGCGGTGGCGCGAGAGCGGTT
>NZ_JANXMI010000259.1 GCF_025354735.1 Rugamonas sp. | reverse complement strand
GACCACGGTTTCGAGAGATTCATTCGAAACCGTGGTCTGACCCCGACGTCGGTCGACAGCGACTCAGCCGCCGAACAACCTCAAACCCAGCCGCGCCGCTGCAAATCGGCCAGCGTCAGATCGAGGCAATGACGGATCAGCGCCACCATCTCATCGATCTGGGCGCGCGTCATCACCAGCGGCGGCGCGATTATCATGCGGTCGCCGACGGCGCGCATAATCATGCCGTTGTTGAACATGTGACCACGACAGACCATGCCGACCGCCAGCGCCGCATCGAAGCTGACGTTATCGTGCACCACGCTGGATTTCTCGCGTACCAGATTGAGCCCCGCGACGAAACCGCAGCTGTCCGTATAACCAACCAGGGGATGCTCACCCAGCGTGGCAAAGCGCTGTTTCAAATAAGGCCCGGTGTCCTCGGCCACGCGCTGCACCAGTTGTTCTTCCTCGATGATGCGGATATTTTCCAGCGCCGCCGCGCAGGCCACCGGATGGCCGGAGTAGGTAAAGCCGTGCGCGAACTCGCCGCCGCGCTCGATCAGCACATCGGCCACGCGGTCGCCAACGAGCACGCCGCCCAGCGGCACATAGCCGGAGGTGACGCCCTTGGCGAAGGTAATCAGATCGGGACGCATGCCGAATAGTTCGCAAGCGAACCATTTTCCGAGCCGGCCAAAACCGCAGATCACTTCATCGGCGATCAGCAAGATGCCGTACTTGTCGCAGATGCGCTGGATCTCTGGCCAATAGGTCGCCGGCGGAATCACCACGCCGCCGGCGCCCTGCACCGGCTCGCCGATGAAGGCCGCCACCTTGTCGGCGCCCACTTCAAGGATTTTCTGTTCCAGCCACGACGCCGCCAGCAGGCCGAATTCGTCCTCGCTCATGCCGCGCCCGGACTCCACGTAATTGGGCTGGCCGATGTGGACGATGCCCGGTATCGGCAGACCGCCCTGCGCGTGCATGCCCGTCATGCCGCCCAGCGAAGCGCCGGCCACGGTGCTGCCGTGGTAGGCGTTTTCGCGGCTGATGACGGTGTGGCGCTCCTTGTATCCAAGGATGTCCCAATAGCGGCGCACCATGCGCAGATTGGTGTCGTTGCCTTCCGAGCCGGAACCGGCGAAGAAAACGTGCTTGAACTGCGGCGGCGAAATCTCGGCCAGCTTGGCGGCCAGTTGCGCGGCCGGCAGGTTGGTGGTGTTGAAGAAGCTGTTATAAAACGGCAGCGTCTCCATCTGCCGGTACACCGCCTCCGAGATGCGCGTGCGGCCGTAGCCGACGTTGACGCACCACAGGCCGGACATGCCGTCGAGCGATTTGCGGCCCTGCGAGTCCCACAAATAAATCCCGTCGCCGCGCACCATCACGCGCGCGCCGTCGGCGTTGAGCGCTTTGAAATCGGTGAACGGATGCAGGTAGTGGGCGCTGTCCATTTGCTGGATCGCCGCCGTGTCGTACAGCTGCGTGCGCGCGGCGTCCTCCTTGACCGACGCGACCAATGCGGCGCCGGGCGCCAGCGGATTGTTGGCCATGATTTCTCCTTCCCTTTTATACGTGCAGCAGCAGGTGTTCGCGTTCCCACGGGCTGATGACGGTCATGAATTCCCGATGCTCCAGGTCCTTGATGGCCGCGTAGACGTCGATGAAGCGCTCGCCCAGCACCGTGCGCAATTTGTCTTCGGCGCGCAGCGTTTGCAGCGCTTCCGGCAAGCCTTGCGGCAGCTCGAATTCCTGGTCGTAGGCGCTGCCCTCCATCATCGGCGTCGGCTCCAGCTGCTCGGTCATGCCGAGGTAGCCGCAGGCCAGCGTCACCGCCAGCGCCAGGTAGGGATTGGCGTCCGCGCCGATGATGCGGTTTTCCACGCGCCGGTCCTGCACGCCCGATTCCGGCACGCGGAAACCGACGGTGCGGTTGTCGAGTCCCCACTGGATGTTGATCGGCGCGGCCGTGTGGCGCACGATGCGGCGGTAGGAATTCACATACGGCGCGACGATGGCCATCGCCGACGGCATATAGCGTTGCAGGCCGCCGATGTAGTGCTTGAACAGCGACGACGCTGAGCCGTCGACGTTGCTGAAAATGTTCAGGCCCGACTTGGCGTCGACCACGCTCTGGTGCACATGCATGGCCGATCCCGGTTCGCCCGCCATCGGCTTGGCCATGAAGGTGGCGTACATATCGTGCTTGAGCGCCGCCTCGCGCAAGGTGCGCTTGAAGAAGAACACCTTGTCGGCCAGGCCGAGCGGATCGCCGTGCAGGAAGTTGATTTCCATTTGCCCG
>NZ_JANXMI010000258.1 GCF_025354735.1 Rugamonas sp. | reverse complement strand
CAATGGAAATCGCTGTTCCTGCCGGAGGGCACGATGCTGCGCTCCTGGAGCTATGGCGAACACAACTATGCTTGCGTTGAAGGCGACCGCATCATCCACCAGGGCCGCGCCGTCACGCCCAACCAGTTCGCGCAATCGTTCACGCGCAGCACCCGCAACGCCTGGAGCGATTTATTTGTGCGCCGTCCCGGCGACAAGCAATTCAAGCTGGCCCGCCAGCTACGCCGGGAATTGGCCGAACAAGAAACGAGGGCGGCACAGATAACCGTCCCGGCGCCGCCATCGGATGGCGTCGGCGCGATGTTGGCGGCGCTGTTGACGCATGCCCGCGCCGCCGCCATGCGCCACTTCCGCCGTCGAGCCGCCGCCCGCCACGCCGGCCGCCGAGCCGCCGCCCGTGCCATGCCGGGACAGCACACCGGCGCCACGCTGGGATTTGCCCGAGCGCCGGCAATTCCGCTACCGGCTTGAAGACGTCGCATTGGACTGAAACAGGCGCCAAGTTGTCTGACCATCTGGATCAGTCTGACGCCTGATCCGGCCGTAACAATGGTGTGCTCGAGTTTTGGCAAAGAACTTTTTTATTCGCCCTGGAAGGCCGCCGCGATCTGCTTCTGCCGCAGCCGTTCGGCGCGCGCCATGTACAGGCCCGATGCGATCACACCGATCGACACCGCCAATATCGTCAGCGCCGCCACCGCGTTCACGCGCGGGTCCAGGCCCAGGCGGGCGCGCGAGAAGATCACGATAGGCATCGTCGACGAGCCGGGGCCGGACAGGAAGGCCGACAGCACCACGTCGTCCAGCGACAGCGTGAACGTCAGCAGCCAGGCCGAGGCCAGCGCCTGCGTGATGTTCGGCAGCGTCACGAGGAAGAACACCTGGCGCGGTTTGCAGCCCAGGTCCATCGCCGCCTCCTCCAGCGACTTGCTCATCTCCTGCAAGCGCGATTGCACCACCACGGCGGCGTAGGCCATGCCGAGCAGCGTGTGGCCGAGCCAGATGGTGGCCGCGCCCCGCTCCGGGAAGCCGAACATTTTTTGCACCGACACCAGCATCAACAACAGCGACAAGCCGATGATCACCTCGGGCATCACCAGCGGCGCGCTGGCCATGCCGGCGAACAGCGTGCGGCCGGGGAAGCGGCGGTAGCGGTCCAGCACATAGGCGGCGAAGGTGCCGAGCAGGACGGAGGAGCAGGCCGTCATCACGGCGATGCGCAGCGACAGGCCGAAGCCGGAGATGATTTCATCGTCGTGCATCAGGGCCGCGTACCACTGCGTCGAGAAGCCGGTCCACACGATGTCCTGGCGCGAGCTGTTAAACGAAAACACCACCAGCACGATGATGGGCAGGTATAAAAACAGGTAGCCGAGCGACAGCCAGCCACGCCCGAACCAGCGTTGGAACAGCGATGTCATGCCAGGCCTCCCGCGCGTTGTTCGGCCTGATATTTGTTCAGCACCGCCATCGGTATCAGGATCAGCAAGATGACGACGACGGCCACCGACGACGCCATCGGCCAGTCGTTATTGGTGAAGAATTCATCCCACAGGACGTGGCCTATCATCAGCGTCCCCGGCCCGCCCAGCAATTCGGGGATCACGTATTCGCCGACGGCCGGAATGAACACCAGCATGGAACCGGCGATGATGCCGGACTTCGACAGCGGCACCGTGATGCGCCAGAACGCCTGCAGCGGCGTGGCGCCCAGGTCGGCCGCCGCCTCCAGGAAGCGCAGGTCCATCTTCACCAGGTTCGCGTACAGCGGCAAGATCATGAACGGCAGATAAGCGTAGATCATGCCGATCAACAGCGAGAACTGGGTGTTCATCAAGTGCAGCGGCCCGTTGATCCAGCCCAGCGACAGCAGCAGCTGGTTGATGATGCCCTGGTTGGCGAGGATGCCCTTCCAGGCGTAGATCCGCAGCAGGAAGGACGTCCAGAACGGCAGCATCACCATCATCAGCAGCACCGGCCGCGCGGTCGCCCTGGCGCGCGCCATGAAGTAGGCGAAGGGGTAGCCGATCAACAGGCAGCACAGCGTGGTGATGAGGGCGAACTTGATCGAGCTCAGATACGTCAGCACATACAGGTCGTCGCTGGCGATGAACAGGTAATTGGCGATCTTCACTTTCAGGTGCAGCACGCCGTCGGCATACGTCAGCAAATTGCCGAAGGGGTTTTCGCCGTCGCTCTCGCTGAAGCTGATGCGGGCCACGATCAAAAACGGCAGCAGGAAAGTGGCGACCAGCCACGCGAACGGCACGGCGATGACGAGCCGGCGGCCGCTGATCCAGCGCAGCGACAGCGCATTTTTGATAGATTTGAAGGAGTCGATCATGGCCGCCTCAGTTGCTCAACACGACGGCGTCGCTGCCGTCCCACCACGCGTACACGCGCTGCTCGCGCCGCAGCACGCCATCGTCGCGGCGGGCGGCGTTGGTGCGCATGGCTTTGACTTCCATGCCGCCGTCGAGACGGATCTGGTAGTGGGTCTCGTTGCCGAAATAGGCCAGCGACGCGATCACGCCCTGCACGCAGTTGTGGCCATGTTCGGCCGCCTGCGCGCGCTGGTCGGCGGTGGGCGCTTCCAGTTGCAGCACCATCTTCTCGGGCCGCACGGCGACGCTCACTTCCATGCCGGCCGTGCCGCTGATGCCGTGCGAAATATAATGCCGGCCCTGCGGCGTGTCGATGACGGCGTGGTCGGCTTCGTCGACGACGACGCGGCCGTCGAACATATTGACGCTGCCGATAAAGTCGGCCACGAAGCGGCAGTTCGGCGTCTCGTAGATTTCGCCGGGCGCGCCCACCTGCAGGATGCGGCCTTCGCTCATGACGGCGATGCGGGTGGCCATGCTCATCGCCTCGTCCTGGTCGTGCGTGACCATCACGCAGGTGACGCCGACCTGCTCGATGATGTTCACCAGCTCGATCTGGGTGCGCTCGCGCAGTTTTTTATCGAGCGCGCCGAGCGGCTCGTCGAGCAGCAGCAACTGCGGCCGCTTGGCCAGGCTGCGCGCCAGCGCCACCCGCTGCTGCTGGCCGCCCGACAGCTGGTGCGGCTTGCGCTTGCCGTAGGCCGACAGCTGCACCAGCGCCAGCATCTGTTCGACGCGCTCGGCCACCTGCTCTTTCGGCAGGCCGTCGCGGCGCAGGCCGAAAGCCACGTTGTCCCACACCGACAGGTGCGGGAACAGCGCATACGACTGGAACATCATGTTAATCGGGCGCTGGTGCGGCGGCACCGCGACGATGCTTTGTCCCGCCAGTTCGATCTGGCCGGCGGTCGGCGTCTCGAAGCCGGCCAGCATGCGCAGCAGCGTCGACTTGCCGCAGCCGGAGCTGCCCAGCAGCGCGAAGATTTCCCCCTTGTTGATGGCGACCGAAACATCGTTCACGGCGCGCAGGCCGTCGAATTCCTTGACCAGGTTGCGGATCGACAGGAAGGGCTGGCCGGCGGCGGGGGAAGCTATCGTCATGAGGTTCGGATCGAGTGAGAAAAAAATCAAACAGGCGCGGTCGCGGCACGGTAAAGAACCGAGATTATAAATGCAGCGCTTTTGATCCGGCCAGAAGTTCGCGCGCCGTCGCCGGAATCGCACGATGCGACGCTAAATCAAACATGCAGCAACAGGTGCTCGCGCTCCCACGGGCTGATGACGGTCATGAATTCCCGATGCTCCAGATCCTTGATCGCCGCGTAGACGTCGATGAAGCGCTCGCCCAGCACCGTGCGCAGCTTGTCCTCGGCGCGCAGCGCCTGCAAGGCCTCCGGCAGTCCTTGCGGCAGCTCGAACTGCAAATCGTAGGCGCTGCCGACGGTCATCGGCGTCGGCTCCAGCTTCTCGGTCATGCCGAGGTAGCCGCAGGCCAGCGTCACCGCCAGCGCCAGGTAGGGATTGGCGTCCGCGCCGATGATGCGGTTTTCCACGCGCCGGTCCTGCACGCCCGATTCCGGAATGCGGAAACCGACGGTGCGGTTGTCCACGCCCCACTGGATGTTGATCGGCGCGGCCGTGTGGCGCACGATGCGCCGGTAGGAATTCACATACGGCGCGACGATGGCCATCGCCGGCGGCATATACCGTTGCAGGCCGCCGATGTAATGCTTGAACAGCGCCGACGGCGAACCGTCGGCGCTGCTGAAGATATTCAGTCCGGTCTTCGGATCGACCACGCTCTGGTGCACATGCATCGCCGATCCCGGCTCGCCCGCCATCGGCTTGGCCATGAAGGTGGCGTACATATCGTGCTTGAGCGCCGCCTCGCGCAAGGTGCGCTTGAAGAAGAACACCTTGTCGGCCAGGCCGAGCGGATCGCCGTGCAGGAAGTTGATTTCCATTTGCCCG
>NZ_JANXMI010000198.1 GCF_025354735.1 Rugamonas sp. | reverse complement strand
CGTCACCGACGTCGGCGGCCAGAACTCGCACACGGCCATCGTCGCGCGCAGCCTGGACATCCCGGCCGCCGTCGGCATGTCGCAGGCGTCGACGCTGATCGACCAGGACGACTGGCTCATCATCGACGGCGACGCCGGCGTGGTGATCGCCAATCCGAGCGCGCTGGTGCTGGAGCAGTACCGCGAGCGCCAGGCCGCCATGCAGCGCGCCCGCAAAAAACTCAACAAGCTGAAAAAGACGCCGGCCGTCACCAAGGACGGCACCCACATCACGCTGCTGGCCAATATCGAACTGCCGGAGGACTGCCCGGCCGCGATGGAGGCGGGCGCCAACGGCGTCGGCCTGTTCCGCTCCGAATTCCTGTTCATGGGCCGCAACAAGATCCCGTCGGAGGACGAACAGTTCGAGCAGTACAAAAAAGCGGTGGTGGCCATGAAGGGCCGGCCGGTGACGATACGCACGCTCGACATCGGCGCCGACAAGCCGCTCGACCAGGCCGACCACACGGCGCTAAACCCGGCGCTGGGCCTGCGCGCCATCCGTTACTGCCTGTCCGAACCGCAGCTGTTCCTGACGCAGCTGCGCGCCATCCTGCGCGCGTCCGCCTTCGGCAAGGTGCGCATCCTGATCCCGATGCTGGCCCACGCCTTCGAGATCGACCAGTCGCTGGCCATGATCGCCCAGGCCAAGGCCGAGCTGCGCGAGGCCCACCTGAAGTTCGACGACGGCATCGACGTCGGCGCCATGATAGAAATTCCGGCCGCCGCGCTGGCGCTGCCGATGTTCGTCAAGCGCATGGACTTCCTGTCCATCGGCACCAACGACTTGATCCAGTACACGCTGGCCATCGACCGCGTCGACTACGAAGTGGCGCACCTGTACAATCCGCTCCATCCGGCGGTGCTGCAACTGATCGCGATGACGATAGCGGCCGGCCACAAGGCCGGCATCGACGTCGCCGTCTGCGGCGAAATGGCGGGCGACATCAAGCTCACGCGCCTGTTGCTGGGCATGGGCCTGCGCGAGTTCTCCATGCATCCGGCGCAGCTGCTGTCGGTCAAGCAGGAGATCCTCAACAGCGACCTGGCGCTCATCATGCCGCAGACCCGCAAGATCATGCGCTCGATGGAACCGAACGTCATCGCCGAGGCGGTGCGCCAGCTACAGTCGATGTGACGCCGCAACCGCAATAATCGCAATAAACCGCAGTAACCGCAACAACGTTATAAACGATATAAATGGTATAAACCATTTATATCGGCAAGCCTGCGGAACCCACCCTCGCGGTTCCGCATCGATCACTGGCCCGTGGGGCCGCCCCCAATCAAGCACGACCACGACATGTCATCCATAGGAACCGTCACACCACAAACCATGCATTTTTCACAAGCGCTGCCGCTGCAATCGGGCGCCGCGCTGCAAGACTACATGCTGATGTACGAAACCTACGGCACCCTCAACGCCGACAAATCGAACGCGGTGCTGGTCTGCCACGCGCTCAACGCCTCCCACCACGTGGCCGGCACCTACGACGGCGACCCGGCCACCGCCGGCTGGTGGGACAATATGGTCGGACCCGGCAAGCCGGTGGACACCGACCGTTTCTTCGTCATCGGCGTCAACAACCTCGGCTCCTGTTTCGGCTCGACCGGTCCCATGCACCTCAACCCTGCCCGCGGCAAGCCCTACGGCGCGGCCTTCCCCGTGGTGACGGTGGAAGACTGGGTCGGCGCTCAGGCGCGCCTGGCCGACCAACTGGGCATCGCGCGATTCGCAGCCGTCATGGGCGGCTCGCTGGGCGGCATGCAGGCGCTCGCCTGGAGCATCATGTACCCGGACCGGCTGCGCCACTGCGTGGTGATCGCCTCGACCTCCAAGCTGTCGGCGCAAAACATCGCCTTCAACGACGTCGCGCGCCAGGCCATTTTGTCCGACCCCGATTATCGCGGCGGCGATTTCTACGAACACGGCGTGGTGCCGAAAAACGGCCTGCGCGTGGCGCGCATGGTCGGCCACATCACCTATCTGTCGAACGACGACATGGCCGAAAAATTCGGCCGCAAGCTGCGCGACGTCGCCAGCAGCGACATCGGCGACTACAAATTCGGCTTCGGCGTCGACTTCGAAATCGAATCCTATCTGCGCTACCAGGGCGACAAGTTCAGCGCGTACTTCGACGCCAACACCTATCTGCTCATCACCAAGGCGCTCGATTATTTCGATCCCGCGCGCGCCCACGGCGGCGACCTGACCAAGGCGCTGGCCGGCACCACGGCCAAGTTCTTCCTCGCCTCGTTCACCACCGACTGGCGCTTCTCGCCCGAGCGCAGCCGGGAAATCGTGCAGGCGCTGGTCAGCAACCGGCGCCAGGTCACCTATGCCGAAATCGACGCGCCGCACGGCCACGACGCCTTTTTGCTCGAAGACCCGCGCTACATGAACATGGTGCGCGCCTACTATGACCAGATATGGAACGACATCGGCGGCGCACCAAACCACGCGGCCAACCACGCAGTCAGCAACGCAGTCAGTAAAGGCAAGGCATGAACTTCACCCAATTAAGCACGGCCCGTCCCGACCTCGCCTTCATCGCGCACTGGGTGCCGAACAACGCCCACGTGCTCGATGTCGGCTGCGGCGACGGCGTCATGCTCGACTATCTGCAAAGCGATAAATCGTGCAGCGGCTACGGCATCGAAATCGCCGACGACAAGGTCCTCGACAGCACCCGGCGCGGCGTGCAGGTGATCCAGCAGGACATGGAAAAAGGCCTGGCCATCTTCAACGACAATTCCTTCGACACGGTGCTGTGCCTGTCGTCGCTGCAGATGATGAAGCATGTCGAGCCGCTGCTGCGCGACATCGTCCGCGTCGGCAAGGAGGCCATCGTCTCCTTCCCCAACTTCGCCTACTGGCCGCACCGCGTGGCGCTGCTGACGGGCCGCATGCCGGTGTCGAAATCGCTGCCCTACCAGTGGTACGACACGCCCAACGTGCGCTGCGCCACCATCACCGACTTCCACGAGCTGGCCGAGGAATGCGGCCTTGAAGTGATCGAATACGTGGCCCTGGCCGAAGGCCGCATCGTCTCCTTCCTGCCCAATCTGCGCGGCGACCTGGCCGTGTTCCGGCTGCGTAAAAAGGGCGCGCACCGATGACGCCTTCGCCGCACACCGCCACCACCTGGCGCACCTACGCGAACGGCCGCATGGCCGCGATCCTGTTCCTCGGCTTCAGTTCCGGCCTGCCGCTGTACACGCTGATCTACCTGATGCAGGCCTGGCTGGCCAAGGCCGGGCTGGATGTGAAGGCGCTCGGTCTGTTCGCCCTCGTCACGTTCCCGTACACCTTCAAGTTCCTGTGGGCGCCGCTCATGGACCGCTACAGCGTCGGCACGCTGGGCCGCCGGCGCGGCTGGATGGCGCTGACGCAGCTTGGCCTGTTCCTGACGATGGGCGGCATGGGCATGCTCGATCCGAAGTCCCAGCTTGGATTGGTCGCGCTGTTCGTCGCCGCCGTCGCCTTTCTGTCGGCCAGCCAGGACGTCGTCATCGACGCCTACCGCCGCGAGATTTTGTCGGACCCCGAACAGGGACTGGGCGCGGCCGTCATCGTCAACGCCTACAAGGCGGCGGGCCTGGTGCCGAGCGCGATCGGCCTGGTGCTGGCCGACCACCTGCCGTGGCAAACCGTGTTCTGGATCGTCGCCGCCTTCATGCTGCCCGGCCTGATATGCACGCTGCTTGTCAAGGAACCCGCCGTCTATGGCGAGCCGCCGAAGAACCTGGAACAGGCCATCGTGCTGCCGTTCCGCGAATTCGTGCTGCGCGACGGCTGGCGCAAGGCCGCGCTGATCGTCGGCTTCGTGCTGCTGTATAAACTCGGCGACAGCATGGCGACGGCGCTGTCGACCAAATTCTTCCTCGACCTCGGCTTCAGCACCCGGCAAATCGGGCTGGCGGCCAACGCCACCGGCCTGTGGGCCAGCCTGGCCGGCGGCATCGTCGGCGGCGTGTGGATGGTCAAAATCGGCATCAACCGCGCGCTGTGGGTGTTCGGCGTGCTGCAAGCGTTCGCCGTGCTGGGCTTCGCCTGGCTGGCCTACGTGGGGCCGGATACGATGGTGCTCAGCGCCGTCTTCGGCTTTGAATCGTTCGCCAGCCTGGGACTGGGCGCGGCCGCGCTGGTCGCCTTCATTTCGCGCTCGACCGATCCGCGCTACACGGCCACGCAGTACGCGCTGTTCTCCAGCCTCGCCGCCGTGCCGCGCACCTTCATCAACGCCTCGGTCGGTTTTATCGTGGCCGAAACGGGCTGGTTCAAATTCTTTATCCTGTGCTTCGTGCTGGCGATACCGGCCATGCTGATGCTGCCGAAAATCGCGCCATGGCATGCGGATAAGCGACCGGCACAATAACCCGCAAAATAATCCGCAAATGACCCGAAAAATCCAGGCCACGACGGCGCCGCCGCTGCCGATACGCGACGGCGTCGCGCCCAGCTACCTGTGGCTGCCGGAAGGCCAGTGGCCGGACATGATCTCTTTTCTCGCCCAGCATTTTCCGGCGGTGAGCGAGGCCTCGTGGCGCGAACGCATGGCGCGCGGCGATGTCGTCAACGGCGACGGCGCACCGCTCCATCCGGCCAGCGCCTACCGGCGCGGCATGCGTATTTTTTACTACCGCGAGCTCGAACACGAGACGCCGATTCCGTTCCAGGAGGAGGTGCTGTTCCAGGACGAGCATCTGGTGGTGGTCGACAAGCCGCACTTTTTGCCGACGATACCGACTGGCCGCTTCGTGCAGGAGACGCTGCTGGTGCGCCTGAAGAAAAAACTGGGCCTGCCGGAGCTGACGCCGATCCACCGCCTCGACCGCGAAACGGCCGGCGTCGTGATCTTCTCGTGCAAGCAGGGTAGCCGCGGCGCCTATCAGTCGCTGTTCCAGAAGCGCGTCATCGAAAAGGAATACGAGGCGCTGGCCGCGCCGCTGCAAGATCGCAGCTTCCCGTTCACCTACCGCAGCCGCATGGTCGACGGCGATAAATTCTTCCTGATGAAAGAGGAGGAGGGCGAGCCGAATTCGGAAACCATCATCGACGTGATCGAGCGGCGCGGCGAGCTGACCCTGTACCGGCTGTACCCGCACACGGGCCGCAAGCACCAGCTGCGCGTGCACCTGGCGTCGCTCGGCATCCCCATCGTCAACGACGCGTTTTATCCGGTCGCGCTGCCGTGCAAGGAAGACGACGTGTCGCAGCCCTTGAAGCTGCTGGCGCGCTCGATTTCCTTCATCGATCCCTTGAGCGGCGAGTGGCGGTCGTTCTCCAGCCGCCGCCAGCTTTGACGCCGGCGCCGATGAGGACTGCGATTACGCCGAGTAGTCGATAATCAGCGGCGCGTGGTCGGAGAAGCGTTCATCCTTGTAGATGCCGACCGTGTGCGCCTTGCCGGCGATGCCGGGCGTGGCGACGTGATAGTCGATGCGCCAGCCGACGTTCTTCGCATAAGCCTGTCCGCGATTGCTCCACCAGGTGTACTGCTCCTCGCGCTTGTCGATGCCACGGTGGACGTCGACGAAGCCGACTTCATCGAACACGCGCGTCAGCCACGCGCGTTCTTCGGGCAGGAAGCCGGAGTTCTTCTTGTTGCCCTTCCAGTTCTTCAAATCGATTTCGTGGTGGGCGATATTCCAGTCGCCGCAGATGACCACTTCGCGGCCTTCGGCGCGCAGCGACTGCAAATGCGGCAGGAACAGTTCCATAAAGCGGAACTTGGCCTCCTGGCGTTCCGGTCCCGAGGAGCCGGACGGGCAGTACACCGAGATGATGGTCAGGTTGCCGAAATCGCAGCGCACGTAGCGGCCCTCGGCGTCGAACTCCGGGCTGCCGAAGCCGATGTAGACCTGGTCCGGTTCGATCTTGCTGTAGACGCCAGTACCGGAATAGCCTTTTTTCTCGGCGTAGTGGAAGTGGCCGTGATAGCCGTGCGGGTTGAGGAATTCCGGCGTCATGTCGGCCGCCTGCGCCTTCAGTTCCTGCACGCAGATAAAGTCGGCGTCGGTGTTGCCCATCCATTTGAAGAAGCCCTTGGTGGCGGCGGAACGGATGCCATTCAAATTGGCGGAGATAATTTTCGGCATAGTGGCTCAAGAGAAGAGGGCAGCTGCGCTGCAGGACCGCGATAGTTTATCGCGTTTCGGGCGCGTGCGGGCGGGTTTGCCGGCGGCCCGCAATGGCGTGACCCCGATGATGCGGCGCCGGCCCATCGCGTTTATTTGTCGCCATCGCGCGCGGGGATTAAAATACAGGCACTTTTCTGAAATGAGACATTATGAGCACACTACGTCAAGAATTCATCGCCTTCTCGGTCGCCAGCGGCGTGCTGCGCTTCGGCGAGTTCACCACCAAGGCCGGGCGCCAGTCGCCGTACTTCTTCAACGCGGGTCTGTTCCATGACGGCGCCACGCTGGCGCAGCTGGCCCAGTTCTACGCCCGGACGCTGCTCGATTCCGGCGTCGAATTCGACATGCTGTTCGGCCCCGCCTACAAGGGCATCACGCTGGCCTCGGCCACCGCCGTCGCGCTGGCCGGCAAGGGCCGCAACACCTCCTTCGCCTTCAACCGCAAGGAAGCCAAGGACCACGGCGAGGGCGGCACCATCGTCGGCGCCAAGCTGTCCGGCAAGGTCGTCATCATCGACGACGTGATCTCGGCCGGCACCTCGGTGCGCGAATCGGTCGACATGATACGCGCCGCCGGCGCCGAACCCTGCGCGGTGCTGATCGCCCTCGATCGCATGGAACGCTCGGGCCAGGACGGCGCGCTGTCGCCATCGTCGGCCGTGCAGGAAGTGAGCCGGCAGTACGACATCCCGGTGATCTCGATCGGTAACCTCGACGATTTGTTCGGCTACCTCAATGGCGCCGGCGCCGATCCGCAACTGCTGCAGCACAAGGACGCGGTGGCCGCCTACCGCAGCCGCTACGGCATCGCCGAGGCTTGATTGTGATGTAAAACGGTCGCGCGCCGTCGCGGTGTTGGACTTTGAAGTTGCTTTGGTATAACCTTTTGCCGGGAGACCGCAAGGGCAGGCATTTTTTGACATCGGCGTAGACCGGATAAAGGCTGAACCATGAACATCGCAACTTTGAAAGTACACGGCGACATCGCGGGACTGGCGGACGTGCGCGACGGCTTGCCGACGGAGCCAGACAGCGCGTGGGACAAGGGCGATCCGCGTCCCGATGGGCGGGTGCGCATCGATTCCGGCTTCTACGTCGGCATCGGCACCGACAAGAACCCCGATGCGCTGCTCAAACTGATCCGCGTCTACCTCGCCGAATGCCGTTCGCGCGGCATCCACTTCGAGCGCGTCGACGTCGACGCCGAACTGCGCATCGCCATCACCGAAAGCGATCCCACCGCACCGACGCTGGACTTCTCGCTTGCCGACCTGAAGGTGCTGACCGAAATGGGCATCTCGCTCAGCATCAGCTCCTGAGCTTTAAGCTTGCGCCGATTTGCGCTAAGCTGACGGTTTGCTAAAAACACAAGGGGAGCAGCCATGCGGTTTTCGGAAGACCGGCTCGCCGGCCTCGATGTCGGCGGCGGCGTCGCGCGCACCATCCACGTGTGGGAACCCGCAGCGCCGCGCGCCGTGCTGCTGGCGCTACACGGCGGCATGGCCCACGCCGGCGACTACGTCACGCCGGCGCTGTACTTCCGCGGCCACGATATCGCCACCGTCAGCTACGACCTGTGCGGCCACGAAAAGGCGCGGCGCGTCGACATCCCCGGCTTCGACGTTTTCCTCGACGAGAGCACGCTGCTGCTGCAATGGGTGAAAACGCATTATCCGGGCCTGCCGATATTCGTCATGGCCCATTCGATGGGCGCGCTGATCGCCACCCACCTTGGCCTGGGCCGCTGGCGGGACGACAGCGCCATCAACGGTTATATTTTGTCGTCGCCCTACTACGTCAACGCGATCGAAGTGGCGCCGCTGCTGCTGGCCGTATCAGGCGTCCTGGCCCGGCTGCTGCCGCGCATGAAGGTGCCGCTGGCGTCGCAGACGCATTTGCTGACCCACGACGCCGCCATCACCGCGCGCCACTACGCCGATGAACGCGACCACACCCGCGCCACCGAAGTGACGGTGCGCTTCGGCCACGCGCTGACGCAGGCCCAGGCCGGCCTGGCGGCGAGGATGGCGGCGTGGCGCCATTCGGTGTTCGCCGTCGTCGCCGGCGACGACCGGCTGGCCGACGCCGGGGCCGGCGCCGCGATGCTGCAATCGATCGCCCCCGGCCTGCTCGAATACCACTACTACCCGGACAACTTCCACGAGAATTTCAATGAGCTCAATCGCGAACGGATTTTCGCCGACGCGCTGCGCTGGATGGCGGCGGTCATCGCATAGTCCTTGCACTTGCGGGAGGCCGGCTTACCATTGTATGGTTCCATCCTATTGTGCGTGACCGGAAAGGGAGAGCATATGCCCGACATTACCCATTTTCTGCGGGTCCAGGCGTCGCCCGAGGATGTCTACGTGGCGCTGACGACGACCGAGGGCATCCGCCACTGGTGGACGCGCGACGCCAGCGTCGAAGCGGAGCTGGGCGGCACCGGCGAGTTCGCGTTTCATCACCGCGACGCGGTCACCAAGGTGCAGGTCGACGAATTGCAGCCGGCGCTCAGCGTCGGCTGGACCACGCTGTCGTCGAACGCGCCGGGCGGCTGGGACGGCACCACCATCCATTTTGAATTGCGGGAGGACGGCGCCGGCACCGGAGTGTCGTTCGCCCACCGCGGCTTCGAGGAGGAGAACGACGGCTATCGGCGCGTGACCGACGGCTGGGAACATGATCTGGCCAGCCTGCGCGCCTATCTGGAAACGGGCAACGGCACGCCGCACGACGAATAAGCCGGGTCGCGCTGTGCGTGATTTATATAATTTATATTGTTTATATCATTACTCGGCGCCGCTGCGCCGGCCGCGCGCCCGCGGCGGCCGGCGCGGTACGGATTACAGCGCGGTGCGGCCGCCATCGACGCCGAAGCTCTGGCCGGTGATGTAGGACGCCTTGTCGGAGCCGATGAAGACGACGGCTTGCGCGATTTCCTCGACGCGGCCGACGCGGCCCATCGGCACGCTGCCGGCCATGTAGGCCATGCCTTCGGCGCTGCCGCCGGTGAAGCGCGACAGCATGCCCGTTTCGATCGGGCCTGGCGCCACGGTGTTGACGCGCACGCCGGAGCCGGTCACTTCCAGCGCGGCCGACTTGGTCAAGCCTTCCACGGCGAACTTGCTGGCCGCGTAGACGGAAGCGCCGGCCGCGCCGACCACGCCGTAAGCCGACGAGATGTTGACGATGCTGCCCTTGCCCTGTGCCTGCATGACGCGCAGTTCGTGCTTCATGCTCAGCAACACGCCCAGCACATTGGTGTCGAAGGTGGCGTGATAGCTTTCGGCGGTCTGTTCGACCACGGGACCGGGCTGGCCTTCGGTGCCGGCGTTGTTGACGGCGATGTCGATGCGGCCGAAGCGGGCCACGGTCTGGTCGACCAGATTGCGCACGCTGTCATCGTGACGCACGTCCGAATTGATGTATTCCGCTTGCGCGCCCAGTTCCTTGAGTTCGCGCACCAGCGCGGCGCCGACGTCGTCGCGTCGGCCCGACACAACGATGCTGGCGCCGTCGCGGGCGAAAGCCAGCGCGGTGGCGCGGCCGATGCCGGTCAGGGCGCCGGTGATTAAAACGACAGGTTGGGCGGTGGTGGTGGTCATGGCAGATTCCTTAAGTTGAGGGTGCATCAGTCGATGCAGTGGAATCAGTATGTACGAACGTATTATTCAAGTCAATAAAAATATGTACGTATGTATTAAATTTATTGAAGCGTGCCAAACGAGATGCAATGGCGATTGTGGTGTAGTCGCAATGTGACTACAATTGATCGTCAATATTTACTTTCCATCAGCAATTCAGGAGCAGTTCATGACTACCGCCAGTACTTACGTCCGCGCGCGGATCGATACGGCCACGAAGAAGCGCGCTGCCGACGCACTTGAAGAAATGGGACTGTCCATCTCCGACGCAATCCGTTTGCTGATGGTGCGTATCGCCGATGATCGCCGCTTGCCGTTCGAGATTAAGGCTCCCAGTGTGGTCACGAGCGAGGCCATCGCTGAACTGGAGAGTGGAAAGGGCAAACGATTCGTTAGTGTTGAAACGCTGATGGATGACTTGAATGCGGACGATTGATCGGTCATCTGCATTCAAGCGCCTTGCCCGGCTTGGATCGCATAGCCTGCTATTTGACTGACGTAAAAAAGGACGCGGCAGCGTCCTTTTTGTTGTGGCAGCGATGCTCTTAACCGGCCAGCTTGGCCTTGAGCAGCTCCGTCAGCTGGGCCGGATTGGCCTTGCCGCGCGAGGCCTTCATGGCCTGGCCGATCAGCGCGTTGAGGGCCGCTTCCTTGCCGGCGCGGTACTGCTCGACCGATTTCTCGTTGGCCGCGATCACCTCGTTGACGATGGCTTCCAGCGCGCCGCTGTCGGAAATCTGCTTCAGACCCTTCGCTTCGATGATGACGTCGACCAGCTTGTCGTCGGCCGATTTGGCTTCCCACATGCCGGCGAAAACTTCCTTGGCGATCTTGTTGGAGATGGTGCCGTCGGCGATCCGCTTGAGCATCAGCGCCAGCTGCGCGGCCGACACGGGCGCGTCGGCGATGTCGACGCCTTCGCGGTTGAGCGTCGAGGCGACGTCGCCCATCAGCCAGTTGGCGGCGGCCTTGGCGTTTTCCTTGCCGGCGACGGCGACCACGGCGACGAAGTAATTGGCCAGCGCTTGCGACGACGTCAACATCAGCGAGTCATATTCCGACAGCGCGTATTCGCCGACGAAGCGCGCGCGCATCGCCGCCGGCAGTTCCGGCATCGCCGCTTGCACGCGCGCGATCCACTCTTCCGAAATGGTCAGCGGCGGCAGGTCCGGGTCGGGGAAGTAGCGGTAATCCTGCGCGTCTTCCTTGCTGCGCATGGAGCGCGTTTCCTTCTTGTCCGGATCGTACAGGCGCGTGGCCTGCTGCACGGTGCCGCCGTCCTCGATCAACTCGATCTGGCGCCGCACTTCCACGTGCACGGCTTCCTCGATGAAGCGGAAGGAGTTCAGGTTCTTGATCTCGCAGCGGGTGCCCAATTCCTTCTGGCCCTTGGGACGCACGGAGACGTTGACGTCGCAGCGGAACGAGCCTTCCTGCATATTGCCGTCGCAGACGCCGAGCCACATCACCAGCGAGTGCAGCGCCTTGGCGTAGGCCACCGCTTCGGCGGCGCTGCGGATCTCCGGTTCGGAGACGATTTCCAGCAGCGGCGTGCCGGCCCGGTTCAAGTCGATGCCGGTCATGCCCTGATAGTCTTCGTGCAGCGATTTGCCGGCGTCTTCTTCCAGGTGGGCGCGCGTCAGGTTGACGGTCTTGGTGACGAACTGGCCATCCTTCTCGTAGCCGAAAGTGAGGGACCCGCCCTGCACCACCGGATCTTCAAACTGGGAGATCTGGTAGCCCTTCGGCAGATCCGGATAGAAGTAGTTCTTGCGTGCGAAGATGGACTGCGGCGCGATCCTGGCGCCGACCGCGAGGCCGAAGCGGATCGCCCGTTCGACGGCGGCCTTGTTCATCACCGGCAGCACGCCCGGCAGCGCCAGATCGACCGGGCTGGCCTGCGTGTTGGCGTCGGCGCCGAACTTGATCGGCGAACCGCTGAAAATTTTTGATTCGGTCGTGAGCTGCACGTGGTTCTCAAGACCGATGACGACTTCCCATTCCATATTGGTGTTCTCGCTGATGTATTCGTGATTGGATAAGGGGGGCTTAAACGCCGGCCGGCGCGCGCGTGTGCCAGTCGGTGGCCTGCTGGAACTGGTGCGCCACGTTCAGCAGCCTGGCTTCGCCGAAGTAGTTGCCGATGATTTGCAGGCCCACCGGGCGCTTCGCGTTCTTCTCGCCCTGGCCGAAGCCGCAGGGGATGGACATGCCGGGCAGGCCGGCCAGGCTGGTCGACAGCGTGTAGATGTCGGCCAGGTAGTTGGCCACCGGGTCGTCGGTCTTGTCGCCCAGATCCCAGGCCACGGTCGGCGCGACCGGTCCCATGATGACGTCGCAGACGGCGTCCGGGCCGTTCAGCACCGCCTCGAAATCCTGCGCGATCAGGCGGCGGATTTTTTGCGCCTTCAGGTAGTAGGCGTCGTAATAGCCGTGGCACAGCACATAGGTGCCGACCATGATGCGGCGCTGGACTTCCGGGCCGAAGCCTTCGGCGCGGGTTTTCTTGTACATGTCCGACAAGTCCTTGTACTGCGCGGCGCGGTGGCCGTAGCGCACGCCGTCGAAGCGCGACAGGTTGGACGAGGCCTCGGCCGGCGCGATCATGTAATAGGCCGGAATCGACAGCGCCGTATTCGGCAGCGAGATGTCGACCAGCGACGCGCCCAGTGCCACGAACTGCGCCAGCGCGGCGCGCACGGCCTGTTCGACGTCCTGGGCCAAACCTACACCGAAGTATTCGCGCGGCACGCCGATGCGCAGGCCGGTCAGCGGCTTATCGAGATCGCGCGTGAAATCTTCCGTGATGCCGCCCTGTTCCGGCGTCAGGCTGGTCGAATCGCGTTCGTCGAAGCCGGCCATGGCCGACAGCAGCAGCGCGCAGTCCTCGGCCGATTGCGCCATCGGGCCGCCCTGGTCCAGCGACGAGGCGAAGGCGATCATGCCGAAGCGCGACACGCGGCCGTAGGTCGGCTTGATGCCGGTGATGCCGCAGAAGGCGGCCGGCTGGCGGATCGAGCCGCCGGTGTCGGTGCCGGTGGCGGCCGGCGCCAGGCGCGCGGCCACGGCGGCGGCCGAGCCGCCGGACGAGCCGCCCGGCACGGCGCTTTTATCCCACGGATTCTTGACCGCGCCGAAGGCCGAGTTCTCGTTGCCGGAGCCCATGGCGAATTCGTCGCAGTTCAATTTGCCCAGCGTGACCATGCCGGCGGCGCGGAATTTTTCAACCACGGTGGCGTCGAAGGGGCTGACGTAATCGGCCAGCATTTTCGAGCCGGCGGTGGCGCGCCAGTCGCGCGTCACAAAAATGTCCTTGTGCGCGATCGGCACGCCGGTCAGCGGCGTGGCGGTGCCGGCGGCGATGCGGGCGTCCGCCTCGGCGGCCTGCGCCAGCGTCAGCGCGCGGTCGACGTGCAGGAAGGCGTTCAAGTCGCTGGCCTCGATGCGGTCGAGGAAGTGGGTCGC
>NZ_JANXMI010000159.1 GCF_025354735.1 Rugamonas sp. | reverse complement strand
CGGCGCCGGCCGCCGCGCCCGCCGCCACCCCCGCAGCCGCCACCGTCGCGCCCGCCGGGACGCCGGCCGCCGGCTTTGACGTGAAATAGGAGACCGCATGTCCCGCCACACTTTCCTGACCGCCGCCCTGCTGTGCCTGGCCGGCCTGACGCTGGACGGCTGCGTGCTGTCGCCCAACCTCGACGAGCAGTTCGGCAGCAGCGTGCACCAGGCCGCGGCCCAGCAGACGCTGGACCCGCAAGCCTGGCGCAACACCACGCCGGTGCGCGGCCTGGACGGCAAGACCGCCACCGCCGTCTACGACAACTATGTCAAGTCTTACCGCGAGCCCGACCTGTCGGGCAACGCCCTGAAAATCGGCGTCGGCACCCATTGAGCCGGCGCCCGCCCGTTAAGCATGTTCCGCAGTTTAAGTAAAAGCAGGTAGCCAATTGAAGATAGCCGTCGTTTCCAAGGATGAACGCAACCTGATCGATATCGGGCGCATGTTGCGCACCCGCGAACCATCGGACGAGGTCGATCTGATGGCCGGCGGCGTGTTGCGCCTGTCCAGCCTCAGCGACGAGCAATTGCCGGAAGTGCTGATCGTCGACCAGCCCTCGGTCGAGGATGGCGACCTGGAGCAGCTCGAGCGGCTCAGCGGCCAGTATCCGCGCATGGCCTTCGTGCTGCTGTGCCGCGAACAGTCGCCCGAGTTTTTGCTGCAAGCCATGCGCGCCGGCGTGCGCGAAGTGCTGCCGGCGCCGCCGACGACGGCGCTGCTGTATCCGGCGCTCGAACGCATCGGCGAAAAGCTGGTGCGGCGCACCCAGGCCAGCGGCAAGGTGCTGGCCTTTATTTCCTGCAAGGGCGGCAGCGGCGCCACCTTTTTGGCCACCAATCTCGGCTACGCGCTCGCCGCCAGCGGCGCCAAGCGCGTGGCCCTGATCGACATGAATCTGCAATTCGGCGACGCCTCGCTGTTCGTGTCCGACCACAAGCCGCTGGCCACGCTGTCGGACGTGGCGCAGCAGATCCACCGGCTCGACCCCTCCTTCCTCGCGTCGAGCATGCTCAACATCACGCCCAACTACGGCGTGCTGGCGGCGCCCTCGGACCCGGCCCACGCCAACGACGTCAAGCCCGAGCACATCGACGCCATCCTCAAGCTGGCGCGCCAGCAATACGATTTCGTCATACTCGACGTCGGCCGCAGCCTCGACGCCGTCAGCATCCGCGCGCTCGACCACGCCGACCAGATCTTCCCCATCCTGCAAACGACGCTGCCCTACATCCGCGACAGCAAGCGTTTGCTGACGGTGTTCCGCTCGCTCGACTACAGCAAGGAAAAGATCCACCTGATCGTCAACCGCCACGACAAGGGCGGCGAAATCCGCCTCAAGGACCTGGAGTCGGCCTTCGACACCGACATCATGAAGACCATCCCCAACCACTACGAGGCGGCGGCCGCGTCCGTCAACCAGGGCGTGCCGGTGATGCAGCTGTCGCCGGCCAGCCCGATCAGCAAGGCGCTGGAGGAATTCGCCCGTGGCCTGACCGGCGAGGCCGGCGAGGTCAAGGCCGAGGGCTGGCTGGCGCGGCTACGCGCCCGCAAGGCATGAACGTGACATCGACGCACCCGCAAGCAAGGACGGCATGATATGAGCAGCAATATCTCTCTGCGCGAAAGACTGGAAACCGGCCAGGCCCGCAGCACCGGCCAGCGCGCCGGCGCCATCGACAACCGCGCCTACCAGGAACTGAAGCACCGGCTGCACCAGAGTCTGCTCGACCGGGTCGACCTGGAAAGCATACAGCGCCTGTCGCAGGACCAGATACGCAGCGAGCTGCGCAATCTGATCGAGCGCCTGCTGGAAGAAGAAGCGGTGGTCATGAACGACGCCGAGCGCAAGAACCTGACGCGCGACATCCAGAACGAGATGCTCGGCTTCGGTCCGCTCGAAACGCTGCTGGCCGACCCCACCGTGTCCGACATCCTCGTCAACACCTACAAGCAAGTCTACGTCGAGCGGCGCGGCAAGCTCGAGCTGACCGACGTCACTTTCAGCGACGACGCCCACCTGATGAAGATCATCGACAAGATCGTCTCGCGCGTGGGCCGCCGCATCGACGAGTCCAGCCCCATGGTCGACGCCCGCCTGCCGGACGGCTCGCGCGTCAACGCCATCATTCCGCCGCTGGCGATCGACGGTCCCATCATGTCGATCCGGCGCTTTTCGGCCGACCCGCTGCGGCTGGCCGACCTGGTGGCCTACCAGAGCCTGACGGCCGACATGGCCGAGATTTTGCAGGGCCTGGGCAAGGCCAAGGTCAACATCCTCATTTCGGGCGGCACCGGTTCCGGCAAGACCACCATGCTCAACGTGATCTCCGGCTTCATCGGTTCGACCGAGCGCATCGTCACCGTCGAGGACGCGGCCGAGTTGCAGCTGCAACAGCCGCACGTGGTGCGCCTGGAAACACGGCCGCCCAATATCGAGGGCAAGGGCGAGGTCACGCAGCGGGCGCTGGTGCGCAACGCGCTGCGCATGCGGCCCGACCGCATCATCCTCGGCGAGGTGCGCGGCGCCGAGGCGCTCGACATGCTGGGCGCCATGAACACCGGCCACGAGGGGTCGATGGCGACCATCCACGCCAACACCCCGCGCGACGCCCTGACCCGGCTGGAAAACATGATCAGCATGGCGGCCGCCAACCTGCCGACCAAGGCCATGCGCCAGCAGATCAGCTCGGCCGTCGGCGTCGTCGTGCAAGTGTCGCGCCTGCCCGACGGCAAGCGCAAGGTGATGTCAATCCAGGAAGTGACGGGCATGGAGGGCGACGTCATCACCATGCAGGAAATTTTCAGCTACAAGCAGACCGGGCTGGGCGAGGATGGCACCGTGCAGGGCCACCACACCTCGAGCGGCATCCGGCCGCGCTTCGTCGAGCGGCTGCGCAATTTCGGCATCACGGTGTCGGGCGGCGTGTTCGAGCCGGTGGGCCGCTAAGCCGCCATGGACCAAAAAATTTTGATCTTTTGCGTGCTGGTGTTCGCCGCCGTCATCATGGCGGTGTGGGGCGTGTACAACGTGCTCGGCAACACCAAGGGACAGCAGGCCGAGCGCGTGGCGCGGCGGCTGCGCCAGGCCATCGGCGACGCCGGCAGCGAACTGGCCGTTTCCATCATCAAGGAAAGGCTGCTCAGCCGCGACCCCGGCGTGCAGCGCCTGCTGCGCCGCCTGCCGGGCACGGCCCGGCTGGACCGCATGTTGCTGCAATCGGGCCGCGACTGGAATGTGGCGCGGCTGCTGACCGTCATGGCCGGCTGCGGCGCGCTGCTGGCGCTGGCGCTGGCCGTGCTCGGCATGGCCTGGGAGGTCTGCCTGCTCGCGGGGCTGGCCGCCTGCGCCGCGCCGCTGATGGAACTGGCGCGCGCCATCGGCCGCCGCATCATCCGCATCGAATACCAGCTGCCCGAGGCGCTCGACATGATGAGCCGCGCCATGCGCGCCGGCCATGCCTTCCCGACCGCGCTCAAGATGGTGGGCGAGGAAATGGCGGCGCCGCTGGCGGTGGAGTTCCGCGCCGTCTTCGATGAAGTCAATTTCGGCATCAGCATGCCGGCCGCGCTGATGAGCATGGCCCAGCGCGTGCCCAGCACCGACTTGCGCTACTTCGTGGTGGCGGTGCTGATCCAGCGCGAGACCGGCGGCAACTTGACCGAGTTGCTCGGTTCGATCAGCGCCATCATCCGCGACCGCCTGACGCTGCTCGGCCAAGTGCGCGTGCTGTCGGCCGAGGGACGGATGTCGGCCTGGGTGCTCGGTTCGCTGCCCTTCGGCGCCGGCACCATGATGTATGTGGTCAATCCCGACTTCGTCAACATCCTGTTCACCGACCCGGCCGGGCGCCGCATGGTCGCCGGCGCCGCCCTGCTGATGCTGATCGGCTTTTTCGTTATCCGCAAACTGGTCACGATACGGGTTTAACACCATGAAACTGTTGCAGATTATTTTTCTGGTCGTGCTGTTTTTCGGCGTGTTCGCGGCCGTGATGGTGTCGATGCGCCTGTTCAGCCGCGACCCCATCAAGAACCGCCTCGACGCCCTGGCCGACCCGCAGGCCGGCGCCGCCCGCCAACAGCAGCGCTGGCTGGACCACGTGGTCAACCTGGTGTCGCCGCTGGCCAAGCTGTCGGTCCCCACGGACGGCTGGGAAACCTCGCCGATCCGGCTGCGCTTCATCAACGCCGGCTGGCGCTCGCCCAGCGCGCCCGGCATGTTCTACGCCGCCAAGACCGGCGTCGCCATCGTGCTGCCGCTGTTGCTGCTGCTGTACCTGAACGCGAGCAACAACGAGCTCGACAGCGTCGACCTGGTGGCCTGGCTGCTGGGCGTGCTGGCGCTCGGCTATTACCTGCCCAACCTGGTGCTCAACCGCGTCGTCAAGAAGCGCCAGCGCGACATCTTCGAAAGCTTTCCCGACGCGCTGGACTTGATGACGGTCTGCGTCGAGGCCGGCCTGGCGATGGACAGCGCGCTGACGCGGGTGGCGTCCGAGATCGGCCTGAAAAGCCTGGTGCTGGCCGAGGAGCTGCAACTGGTCACGCTGGAGCTTCGCGCCGGCAGCGCCAAGGAAAAGGCGTTGCGCAACCTGGCGCTGCGCACCGGCGTCGAGGATGTCGACGCGCTGGTGACGATGCTGATCCAGGCCGACCGCTTCGGCACCAGCATCGCCGACTCGCTGCGGGTGCAGTCGGACCAGCTGCGCATCAAACGGCGCCAGCGCGCCGAGGAGCAGGCCGCGAAAATCGCCGTCAAGCTCTTGTTTCCGCTGATCTTTTTCATTTTTCCCGCGCTCCTGGTTGTGTTGCTGGGGCCGGCCATCCTGCAGCTTTACCGGGGCTTTGTCGGCACCACATGATGAAACATCTTTTACGCCCGCGATGGGCATCGGTACTGGCCGTTTGCGTGCTGCAAGCGTGCAGCGGCGCCGCGCCGCGCGGCGTGACCATGGCGCCGCTGCTGCGCGTGAGCGACGGCGACGGCGGCGATCCGGCCTCGGCCTACCAGCTGGGCCGCAGTTATGAACAGCAAGGGGCGCTGGAACAGGCCGGCGCCGCCTACGCGCGCTCGATCGCGCTG
Source organism: Rugamonas sp. (assembly GCF_025354735.1). GTDB lineage: Bacteria > Pseudomonadota > Gammaproteobacteria > Burkholderiales > Burkholderiaceae_D > Rugamonas. The sequence continues at coordinate 8,514 of NZ_JANXMI010000159.1, read as the reverse complement.
GCGCCGCGCCAGCTCGACGCGCGCAACGCGCAGGCGACGCTGCTGGCCGGCCAGGGTCAGCTGACGGCGGCGGCGGAGCTGTTGCGGCAAGTGGTGGCCGATTTTCCGCTGGAAGCCCAGCCGCGCAGCAATCTCGGGTACGTCTATTATTTGCAGCACGACTATCCGGCCGCGCAGGCGGCGCTGGAACAGGCGCTGACGCTGGCGCCCGGCCATCCGCGCGCCACGGCCAATCTGGCGCAGCTGCGCCGGACGCTGCGGGCCGACGGCGCGGACAGCGCCGTGGCGTCGGCGTCGAAGTCGGCGGCATCGGCGGCGTCGACGAGGTCCGCGTCCGCGCCTGAGTCCGCATCCTTGTCGACGGCGGCGCATCCCGCCGTGGCGGCCGTCGTCGTGGCGCCCACCATTGCGGCTGCGGCCCCCACGGTTGCAGCCATCACCACCACCGGCCGACTGGAACTGGTGCAATTGTCGCCGCAGGAATTCCGTCTGCAACTGCGCCAGAACCCGCCGCAGCTGGCCGGCGCCGACACCGGCGCGCAGATTCAAATCGTCAACGGCAACGGCGTGACCGGCATGGGCGAACGGGTGCGGCGCGTGCTTGAACGCCACGGCGCGTCCGGCATCGCCAGCGTCGTCAACCAGCGCCGCCATTACCAGCGCCAGACCATCATCGAGTATCTGGCCGGCCACCAGCAACAAGCCAGCGCCCTGCGCGGCGCGCTGCAAGGCCGTGCCACCCTCGTGCAAGCACGCCGCCTGCCGGGCCGGACCGGCATCCGCCTCGTGCTGGGCCACGACTTGATCGCGCACATCGGGCTGATCGACGCCGCCGCCGGCCACCCGCTGGCGCTGAACGACACCGCCGCCGGCCGCGCAGGCTTAGCCACATCGAATTTCAACCAGGAGTAACCATGTTTAGAATTAAACTGCCCCAGCGATGGGTGAACTGTCTTGCGCTGGTGATGATGGCCGCGGCCCTGAACGCCTGCGGCGGCGGCGGCGGCGCCAACGGCGGCTGCACCACGATCGACCCGACGCGCGACGCGGCCCTGCCCGGTTGTCCGGGCAGGCCGAGCAACCCGACCGCGCCGTCCACCAGCGCGACGCTGGCGCTGGCGCTCACCACGGCCACCGGCGCCAGCACCGCCCTGGTCACGCCGACCCAGCCTGGCACGCTGGTGGCCACGCTCAAGGATGGCAACGGCAACGCCCTGGCCAACACCGAAATCGATTTCGTCAGCAACGACGGCAGCGCCGCGCCCACGCCGGCCAGCGCCCTCAGCGACGCCTCCGGCAAGGCCAGCGTCACGCTCAAACCGGGCAGCCAGAGCGGCGCCTACACCGTGACGGCCAGCGCCACCGTGGCCGGCAAGCTCATCAGCGGCAGCACCAGCTACGCGGCCACTTCGGTTCTGCCGACCAGCCCGGCCATCTTCCTGACCCTGACCAGCGCCAGCGGCGCCGCCACCACGGCGCTGACGGCGCAAACCACCGGCACGCTGGTGGCGCTGGTCATCGACGTCGGCGGCAAGGCCGTGCCGAACAGCGTCGTCAATTTCGCCACCACCGACGCCAGCGCCGTGTTCACGCCAGCCTCGGCCAGCGCGCTGAGCGACGCCAACGGCAAGGCCACTATCGCCATCGCGCCCGGCACCCAGACCGGCGCCTACACCGCCACCGCGCGCACCACCGTCGGCGGCGCCGCGCTCAGCGCCAGCACCACCTACGCGGCCACCTCGCCCGTGCCGACCCAGCCGACGCTGGTGCTCGGCCTGAGCAACAGCGCCGGCCCCACCACCGCCGTCACGCCTTCCCAGCCGGGCACGCTGACGGCCGTGCTGATCGACGCCAGCGGCAAGCCGATCGCCAACACCGTCGTCAGCTTCGTCACCAGCGACAAGAGCGGCGCCTTCCTGCCGGCCTCGGGCAGCGCGCTGAGCGACGCCAGCGGCAAAGTCAGCATCGGCCTCGCCGCCGGCACGGCCAGCGGCGGCTACACCGTCACGGCCAGCGCCAGCGTTGCCAGCCAGACGCTGACGGCCAGCCTCGGCTACGCGGTCAACCTGCCGACCATCACGCTGAGCACGCCCGTGGTCAGCCCAAGCAGCCTGGCCGCCGGCGGCACCGCCAGCCTGACGGTGACGGCGCAAAGCGGCGCCGGCATTTACACGCCGGCGCTGTCAGTATCGTTCAGCTCGCCCTGCGTGACGGCCGGCAAGGCCAGCATCAGCTCGCCGGTGACCACGGTCAACGGCGTGGCCAGCACCTCCTACACCGACATGGGTTGCGGCGGCGCCGATGCCATCACCGCCAGCGCCACCGTCAACGGCGCGACCATCACCAGCAGCGCCACGCTGACCGTGCTGCCGGCCAGCGCCGGCCAGCTGGTGTTCGTCTCGGCCCTGCCGCAAAACATCGCGCTCAAGGGCACGGGCGGCGCCGGCCGCCAGGAAAGCTCGACCGTCACCTTCAAGGCGCTCGACCGCAACGGCAATCCGGTCTCGGGCCAGAGCGTCAGCTTCGCGCTCAACACCACGGCCGGCGGCCTGTCGCTGAACCCGGCCACTTCCACCACCGGCGCGGGCGGCCTGGTCAGCACCACCGTTCAAGCGGGTACGGTCAACACGCCGGTGCGCGTGACGGCAACGCTGACCGGCGGCAACATCAACACCCTATCCGACCAGCTGGTGGTGTCGACCGGGGTGCCGGACCAGAACAGCTTCAGCCTGAGCGCCGCGATACTGAACGTGGAAGGCGGCGATTTCAATGGCTGTACCGCGACGAGCAACTCGATTAACCAGAACGGTCCCGGCACGCTGATTACGGCCCGCCTCGGCGACCATTTCCATAATCCGGTTCCGGACGGCACCGCCGTCAGCTTCACGGCCAGCGGCGGCACGGTCGACGCATCCTGCCTCACCGGCCTGAGCAACACCACCCTGACCGACGGCACCGTCGTCACGCAAAAAGGCACGCCCGGCGAATGCACGGTGCGCTATTGTTCCGGCAATCCGCGGCCGGCCAACGGCCGCGTCACCGTGCTGGCCTACGCGCTGGGCGAGGAAAGCTTCTTCGACACCAACGGCAACAACCAGTTCGACCCCGGCGAGCCCTACACCGACCTGGGCGAACCGTTCCGCAACGACCGCGCCATCACCAACGCCAACGCCAACTTCCTCGACGACGGCTGGTCCACCGGCAACGCAGTGCGCGCGCCCGGCGAGCAATACATCGACTCGAACGGCGACGGCAGCTGGACCCAGTTTGGCGACCACAACTACAACGGCGTGCTCAACGGCGCCGCCAGCGTCAACAGCAAACCGGCGAACACCATCCACGTGCGCCAGGCGCTGGTCATGGTCCTGTCCAAGAGCACGCCCGCCGTCACCTGGCTCGACGGCGCCACCGCGGCCGCCAGCGGCCCGCTGGCGCTGGCCCATTGCGTCAACAACACGACCTTCGTCAACGACACGCGCACCTTCCGCTTCGCCATCCGCGACAGCAATCCCACCGTGTTCGCCAACAACACCGGCGCCAAGCTGGGCCTGCCGTTCGACCTGCCCGGCAATCTGCTGCCGGCCGGCACCACCATCGCCTTCACGGCTACCAATGGCGTGATCCTCGGCGATGGCATCACGCTGGTCGCCCCCAACAGCGACGCCCCGGACGCCAGCGGCTGGATCTACACGGTGCAGATGATTAGCGATGCCACTCAAAATGCCGGCGGCTGCCTCGACCGGGCCGGCAGTGGCGCGCTGACGATACGGGTGACGACGCCGAGCGGCCAAATCACCACCCGCAACTTCAGCGTTACCGACTAAACCAGGCTGCAGCAATGAAAACGGCGTCCAGACTTGAGGTCTGGACGCCGTTTTTTTATGGCCGAGCGCGCATTGAGCGCAACACCCCTTCCGCAGTACACATTTGAGGCATATCAAAGAACGCTCGGCTCCCCATGCAATGATTAATTCGATAATTTCATCTAGGGGTACGCCATGGCTTCGACTTTCTATAAATACTTCAAGGAAAATATGGAGGCCACCGGTTTGTCCGCGCCCGCCTCACTATTTGAGGCACAGGGCAAAGCCATCTCAACCGCCAAGACCTACGTGGAGTTCATCGAGCAATTCGGTTACAAGGTCACGGTGCGCGAGGCGATCGCGGCCGGCATCATGGAAGAGAAAATGGCTATCGCCGGCATGGCGTATCTATCGTTTTACACCGGGGCGGTGATCGGCAGCATCGGCGTGGCGCCCCAACGCTGCGCCATGGGCGGCACCACCATTTCGGACATCCTGTGGGTGGCCACACGCAAGGGCATCCACCCGCCGTATCTGCATAGCACGCTAATTCAATATCCACGCATCCTGCCCAAGGTCCGGAACGGTGTGACGAATTTCTCCGGACCGCGATGAAAGACCGCGTTTTATTGGTGCTGGCGGGCCTCGCCTGTGCCGTCGTGGCGCAGCTGACGTGGAGCAAATTTCCGAATGCTACTTTCGTCTTCGTCCTGCTCGGCCTGTTCGTCAGTTTCCGGGAAAATCAACGCATCGAGCGCGTCAAGCGCGCGGATCGGAAACGGGTGGCGCTGGCGCGCGCGCCAATTGGCACGACTGACGCGGACACTGGCGGCAATCCGCGACCGCAGGCACCAGCCGCGGGAGTGACAATACGGGACTGGCGCGACGCTGCTGGCCGACGCGCTGTTGGCCGATAACGCGATCACCGTGCATCTGGTGTGACAAGGGTTTTGCGAACAGCGCATCGCCTCCGTAAAGCCGCATGGCAAATCATCGCACTCGCGGCCGGCGTCGGATTGCTTTCCTAAAATACGGTGCAAACGCTTCGTTTAACTCGGGAGAAAGTTTGCCGAGCGCGACGTGCTGCCTGTGCATCTGGGCGCTCAAACGATCTGCCCCTCCGAATGCGCGAGCGAGCCGCGCAGCCGAATCATTGGCGAGTTTGAGAAGCACTTGCTGTGAAATTTCTTGAAAATAACGGGCGTCGAACGTTTCACCGGCCTCGCCGAAAATAACGCACTCGTCCCCCTCTACTGCAAATACAGTACCTAAGTCATAGGCAACGTAACGGCGGAATTCGGGAGGACTAGGGTGCAGGAGCATGCCATAACCGGCAATGATGTAATAAGTGCGTCCTTCGTCACGGGCGAGCGCGTATATCCAGTCTGTGTTTTCTATATGTGCATTGGACAACGTCGGGCACTTTGCGAGCACGTCTTTGGGCATTAAATCGAAATCTGCGGTGGCAACTTCGTAGCGCAGGCCAAGTACAGGGTCTCGCAAAGTAGCCGGGGACGCGGGGGCGGCAGCCGTTACCGCGCCTGACATAAACGCGAAAAATGAAATAGCCACAGTTCGACTAAGGCCGGTAGATGACATAGCTGGGCCTTTCCTTACGGTAAGCGGGTCCGGGCCAAAAACCCGATTGCACGAAATCCGAAATCCAGTCTGCCCCATCAAAGCCTGCAATGTGACCTGCCTTGTTTCCTTTTGCGGTAGGCTGGATGATCACAATGTCGCCTATCATTGGTATATACGGTGCCTCCGCACTATCCGCTGCGACGGAGTGATATCCGTTTCTTAGAAGGACGACCTCATAATCCTTCGCATCTGGTGGGTGCCCTGTGGTAGAGACGCCGCCAGCCTCTAGTGCTTTTCGCACGTATGTGGCGCACTTGCTCGTGCTGCGATCTTCCGCGTTGTCTCGTAAGTGCGCCGCAAATTTCTTCTTATCGATAGGCATGGTGACCTCTACGCAGTGCGGTTCGTTGCGAGATCCCAGCCGCCAGCTGTATTGCCGCCGCTGCCGCCGCTGATTTTCTGCTGACTATACTTCCATCGAATCTTGGAGAATTTCAGGCTGACGTTCTCGGCCAGAATAGTGCCGGGCTTCACGCCTGGACTAACCAAGCCGATGAGGACATTTTCCAATTCAATGTCAAAGTACTTGATTCGCGTGCCGTTGGCGTCAGCGCGCATGAACTCGAAAGTGGCTTTTGGTATGGTCTTTCCGCTTGCGCAAGATTGGAGCAGGAGCGGGGTCGAAAGGTCGGCCAGCTTGGTAAAAAGTATGTCCGTCAGATTGGCCCGTTCCGCCGTGTGGCCACCACCTGTAGATGCAGTAGCGCTTTTCGGTTGCGACACGCCAAAGTGCAGGGAAGTGCATTCAATCCAACCTGAATGCGCGTCGTCGGCGGATTCGCCCTGGATACCGTCAATTCGGAGATAAACATCGATGGCCATATGGCCTCCTGTTGTATGTCGTTGGACGATAATTATTAGATAATAATTCAGGGGTGACATTGTGGTCGCTCAATCCCGCGGGCGGACGTGAGGTTTTTGCACCGGCGTCTAGGCGTGCGAGCCGCTGGTTTTTTTTGCAGACCCAGCAGCCGGCCCCGCCTAGCTATGCAGCGCCGCCTCGGCCGCCACGCAGACCCGGTTGCGGCCGGCCGACTTGGCGGCGTACAGCGCCTTGTCGGCCGCCGCCACCAGCATGCCCTCCAGGTGCACGCCGCGCTGCGGCACGATGGTGGCGACGCCGGCGCTGACCGTGACCACGCCCAGCGGGCTGCCGCTGTGCGGCATCGCCAGCGCTTCGATGGCGGCGCGGATGCGCTCGGCCACGGCGTGCGCGCCGTCGACGTCGGTGTGCGGCAGCAGCACGGCCAGTTCCTCGCCGCCGTAGCGCGCCGTCACGTCGCCGGGCCGCTTGGGTGTGAGCGTGCGTATCAATGTGCTCAGCGCGCGCAGGCAGTCGTCGCCGGCGCCGTGGCCGTAGCGGTCGTTGTACTGCTTGAAGTAGTCGACGTCGATCATCACGAAGGCCAGCGGCTCGCCGTGCCGCATCGCGCGGCTGAACTCGTTGCCCAGCGTGACGTCGAGCTGGCGCCGGTTGGCCAGGCCGGTCAGGCCGTCCTGCATCGCCTGCCGCTCCAGCGTGCTGTTCAGGCGTTCGAGCGCGTCGCGCGTTTGCAGCAGCTCGGCCTCGGCGCGCACGCGCAGCCGGATCTGGTCGACCAGGCGCTTGCCGAACAGGCCCAGCAGCAGCGCCAGCAGCAGCACGCCCAGCGTGTGCAACCAGGTGTCGCGCCGCCATTCGGCCAGCATCTCGTCCTTCGACAGCGCCGCCGTCACGAACAGCGGGTAGTGTTGCAGCGGCAGGTAGCTATTGAAGCGCAACTGGCCGTCCTGGCCCGAGCGGAAAAAATCGCTGCCGCTGTTGTGCGCCAGATAATGCAGGTAGACCGGCGACTTGCGCACGCTGGCGCCGACGGCGTCCGGGTTGAAGGGGCGGCGCAGCAGCATGACGCCGTCGTTGCTGAACAGCGCCACGGCGCCGTGCCGGCCGATGTCGAAGCTCTGGTAAAAACGGTGGAAGTAGTCGACGTCGATGGTGGCCAGGGCGACGCCGCCGAAGCGGCCGTCGGCGTGGTTGAGGCGGCGCGACACCGGGATGATCCACTGGCCGGTCGAGCGGCTGCGCACCGGCACGCCGATGTGCGGGCCGCGCCCGGCGTGGGTCTGGTGGTAGATGAAGTATTCGCGGTCGGCGTTGTTGAGCAGCGGCTGCTGCGCCTCGGGCCGCGAGTTGACCAGCCAGCGCCCCGTCTCGTCGTAGGCGAACAGGCCGCTCAGCTGCGGCAGGTTGACGGCCTGCTCGACCATCAGCCGGTGCAGGCGGGCGACGGCGGCGTCGCCGTAGCCGTCGGTTTCGAGGCGCTCGACGATGTCGGTCAGGCTGGTGTCGGCCGCCTTGATGGTGTCGTCGGCCTGCTGCGCCATCGCGCGCGCCAGGTTGGAGGTGACGCGCTCCATGTCCACCAGCCGCTGCACGCGCGCATTCCAGCTGCGCCAGCCGTCGATGGCGACCAGCGAGGCGCAGACCACGATGACAAACGTGGTGGCCCAGAAGGTGATGGACAATCGTTTCGGCATAGTCAAAAGCACGGCGGGGCGGAAGCTGATTTATACAGCATTATGGCCGCGCCTTGGCGTTCTCATGGCGTGATGAACGATGCCGCCCCGCTCAGGCACGGGCCGCGAGCATGGGCTGCAAGCGCCGCCACACCATGCCGGCGTCCATGCCGCGCATGCAGTCGTGGTGGCCCAGCGGGCATTCGCGCTGGCGGCACGGCGAGCAGTCCAGGCGCAGCGAGATCGACGCGGCCAGGTCGGAAAACGGCGGCGCGTGATCGGGGTCGGTCGGCCCGTACAGCGCGATGACGGGCCGGTTCAGCGCCGAGGCCACGTGCAGCAGGCCGGAGTCGTTGCTGACGATGGCGGCGGCGCGCGCGATCAGCGCGATCGCCTCGGCCAGGCTGGTGGCGCCGGCCAGGTTGTGCAGCGCGCCGGCCGGAATGCCAGCGCCGGCGGCGGCCACCACGGCGTCGCAGACCTCGCGGTCTTTCGGAGAGCCGAGCAGCACGATCTGGGTGTCCGCGTCGGCCGCCCAAACGGCTTGCGCCAGCGCCGCGAAGTGGGCGGCCGG
>NZ_JANXMI010000056.1 GCF_025354735.1 Rugamonas sp. | reverse complement strand
GCCGATGCGGAGGTGGGGGCAGGTACAGATACCGATGCCGATCCGGCCGCCACTGTCGCGCCGCCGCATCCACGACGCGGCCGGCGGCGGAAAACGGTGGCTATATTCGTCCGTGCGCGGTATTTTATGCAGACACCGCACATCGCACTTCGGCCCCGCGCCAGAAAGACGGCAATGGTTTTTTCCGCACGCGCCTCAACCACCACTGCCGCCACCACGCCGGGCGCCGCCCCGGCCGCCACGACGGCGATGCCGGCCGGGGATGACGGCGCGCCGTGGCCGGCGTTTTTACCCGCGTCCCTGCCGATTTATCTGCCGGCCTATCTGCTCGTTTTCGGCCTGCTGTCCGTGCTCGCCACGCTGGCCGCGCGCAGCTTCCTGGCCGACTGGCAGCTGGTCAACGTGTCGCTGCACACGGTGGCCGAGGCCAGCGGCGCGCTGGCCGCGCTGCTGCTGGCCTTCACCATCGCGGTCTCGCCCGAGCGCGACCCCAAGCTCCATCCCTACATCGTCGCCTCGGCGCTGGTCGCCATGAGTTTGCTCGACCTGGCCCACGCGGCGGTGCCCGTCGGCGCGCTGTCGGTCTGGCTGCGCAGCATGGCCACGCTGCTCGGCGGCCTGCTGTTCGCGCTCACCTGGCTGCCGCCACGGCCGCTGGCGCGCCACCAGCGGCGCGCCGCGCTGGCCGCCGCGATCGCGCTGGCGCTGCTGTGCGCGCTGCCGATGGGCTTTGCCGGCACGCTGCCGCCGATGCTGGCGGGCGGCGAATTCACGCCGCTGGCCAAGGCCATCAACGTCGCCGGCGGCCTGTGTTTTCTGGCCGCCTGCCTGCGCTACTGCCTGTTGTACCGGCGCCAGCGCCAGACCGGCTATCTGCTCAACGCCAATTTCTGCTTCCTGTTCGGCTTTTCCGGCCTGCTGCTGCCGTACTCGCAGATCTGGGGTCTGGCCTGGTGGTACTGGCACGTGCTGCGCCTGGCCGGCTACCTGCTGATCCTGACCCACATCCTGCTCTATATCCGCCGCACCAGCGCCGCGCTGCTGCAACTGAACGCGGAGCTGGGCGAGAGCGTGCGCACGCTGACCAAGGCGTCCGAGCGGCTGCGGCTGGCGACGACGGCCGGCGGCATCGGCATCTGGGACTGGGACGTGGCCAGCAACGAGCTGCTGTGGGACGCCCAGTTGTACCGGCTGTACGGTGTGGCGCCGGACCGTTTCGAGGCGTCGATCCCGGCCTGGCTGGCGCGCGTGACGCCGGACGACCGCGCCGCCACCGCCGCCGCCTTCGACGCGGCGCTGCGCGGCGAGCGCGAATACGCCGTCGAATTCCGCATCGACTGGCCGGACGGCGGCCAGCGCCACATCGCCGCCGCCGGCCAGACGTATTTCGGCGCCGACGGCCGCGCCACGCGCATGGTGGGCGTGAACCAGGACGTCAGCGCGCACCGCGCCGCCGAGCAGGAGTTGCGGCGCCACCGCGACCACCTGGAGGAGGCGGTGGCCGAGCGCACCCGCGCCTGGCAAAGCGCGGCCGCCGAGGCGCTGGCGGCCAGCCGCGCCAAGAGCCTGTTCCTGTCGAATATGAGCCACGAACTACGCACGCCGATGAACGCCATCATCGGCTTTTCGACGCTGATGCAGCGCGCGCCCGACCTGTCGGACGGCCAGCGCCAGGACCTGGCCATCATCAGCCGCAGCGGCGAGCACCTGCTGACCCTCATCAACGATGTGCTGGACATGGCCAAGATCGAGGCCGGCCGCGTCAGCGTGGAACAGCGCCCCTACGACCTGCACGCCCTCACGCGCGAGGTGATGGAGATGGTGGGCGGACGCGCCGCGGCCAAGGGCTTGACGCTGCGGCTGGAACAGGCGGCGCCGCTGCCGCGCCATCTGTGCGGCGACGAGGGCAAGCTGCGCCAGGTGCTCATCAACCTGCTCGGCAACGCCGTCAAGTTCACGGCGCGCGGCGGCGTGGTGCTGCGCCTGGCCGCCGGCGGCACGGCGGCCGCGCCGCTGTTGCTGATCGACGTCGAAGACAGCGGCCAGGGCATCGCCGAGGCCGACCAGCCGGCCATTTTCGAGCCCTTCGTGCAGGTGCCCGGCGCGGCGCCGCAGGAAGGCACCGGACTGGGATTGACGATCACGCGCCAGTTCGCGCGGCTGATGGGCGGCACGATCGACCTGGCCAGCGCGCCGGGGCAGGGCAGCGTGTTCCGCCTGCGGCTGCCGCTGGTGGCGGTGGACGCGGCCGACGTCGCCGCCACGCCGGCGCGGCCCCGGGTGCTGCGGCTGGCGCCCGGCCAGCCGGCGTGGCGCGTGCTGGTGGTCGAGGACCAGGCCGAGAACGCGCTGCTGATCGAACGTCTGCTGGACGGCGCCGGCTTCGTGGTCGAAGTGGCGCGCGACGGCGAGGACGGGGTCGAGGCCTTCGCGCGCTGGCGGCCGCATTTTATCTGGATGGACCGGCGCATGCCGCGCGTGGACGGCATCGAAGCGTGCCGCCGTATCCGCGCGCTGCCCGGCGGCGCGCAAGTGAAGATCGTCGGCCTGACGGCGTCCATCATGCCAGAGGAAAGGGGCGAGCTGCTGCGCGCCGGCATGGACGATATCGTCTCCAAGCCGTATCGGGAGGACGCGATTTTCAGCTGCATGGCGCGCCTGCTCGGCCTGAGCTATCTGTATCAGGAGCAGCCGGCGGCCGGCGCGGGCAATGCGGCCGAGGCCCAGGCGGCGCTGGCGCGGCTGGCGGCGCTGCCGTTGGCGTTGCGCGGCGCGCTGCGCCAGGCGCTGTTCGACCTGGACGACGTCGCGCTGGCGGCGTTGGCGGCGCACATCGGGCGCGACGACGCCGCCCTCGGCGCCGCGCTGGCGCAGCACGTGGCGCAATCGAATCACAGCGCGGTCTTGCAGGCGCTGGATCTGGAATCGAAAGGAAACGGCAGATGAACCACAAGGGCAGGATACTGGTCGTCGACGACACGCTGGACTCGCTCAAGCTGATGTCCGACACCCTCAAGGCGGAAGGCTACGAAGTCTACGCCACCGACAACGGCGAGCTGGCGCTGGGCGCGGCCGCCAGCCGGCACCCGGAGCTGGTGCTGTGCGATATGCGCATGCCCGGCATCGACGGGCTGGAAGTGTGCCGCCGCCTCAAGCAGCAGGACGGCACGCGCGACATTCCGCTGATGTTCATCAGCGCCGCCACCGCCGTCGACGAGCGGGTGGCCGGCTTCGCGGCCGGCGCCGTCGATTTCGTCTCCAAGCCCTTCCAGCGCGACGAACTGCTGGCGCGCGTGCGCACCCACCTGGAGCTGGCGCGCCTGCGCGCGCATCTGGAACAGCGGGTGCAGGACGCGCTGGGCGCCCTGCGGGAATTGAACGAGCAGCTGGAGACGCGCGTCGTCGAGCGCACCAGCGAACTGGAAAACGCCCATGCCAAATTGCGCAACACCTCGGGCCAGCTGGCCCGGGCCGAGCGCATGGCGGCGCTCATGACGATGGTGTCGGGCGTGGCGCGCGAGCTGGCGCTGCCGGTCGGCGAGGGACTGGAGCTGGCGCGCGGTTTGCAGCGCGACGCCGCCGCGCTGGCGCCGCGCGCCGCCGAGACCATCGGCACGGATGCGACGATGCCGCAGCGGCTGCGCCATCTGGCCGACGACGCCGGGCAGTTGACGCGGCGGCTGACGCAGGCCGCCGCCGCCATCGACGACTTCCAGCGGCTGGCGCTCGAGCGCGGCGGCGAACCGCGCAGCCGCTTCGCCTTGTCGGCGTTGGTCGGCGAGGTGCTGGCCAGCCAGCTCAAATCGTTCAAGGCCACGCGCCATCAGGTGCAATTGCAGATCGCGCCGGACCTGGTGCTCGACAGCTACCCGCGCGCGCTGGGCCAGGTGCTGCGCAATTTGCTCGACAACGCGCTGACGCACGCCTTCGCGCCCGGCGCCGACGGCGCGATCCGCATCGGCGCCAGCGTCGGCCAACCCGGTCAGCTGCTGCTGGTGGTGGCCGACAACGGGTGCGGTATCGACGCCGGCCATCTGGCCCACGTGTTCGATCCCTTCTTCAGCAGCGGCAAGCAGCAGGGCCAGGGCGGGCGTGGACTCGGACTGTCGCTGGTCTACGCCACCGTCACCGACATTTTGGGCGGCGCGGTGCGGGCGGAAAACGACAGCGGCGGCGGCGCCGTGTTCACGCTGGCGCTGCCGCTGCAGGCGCCGCTCAAGCCGGCCGCCGCGCCGTGATGCGCTGACGGAGCCCGCATGGATCGATTACAACTGATGATGGTGTTCATCGCGGTGGCCGAGGAGGAGAGCTTCGCCCGTGGCGCCACGCGCATCAATATGTCGGCGCCGGCGGTCACGCGCGCCATCGCCGCGCTCGAGACGCGGCTCGGCGTCAAGCTGCTCACGCGCACCACGCGCTATGTGCGCGTGACCGACACCGGCCAGCAGTACCTGGACCACGCGCGCCGCATCGTGGCCGAAGTCGACGCCGCCGACGAGGCCATCGTCGCGCTCGACGCCGCGCCGCAAGGGCATCTGGCGATGACGGCCTCAGTCTTGTTCGGCAAGCGCTTCGTGGCGCCGGCCATCGTCGACTACCTGACGCGCTATCCGGACACCGACATCTCGGCCATGTTCGTCGACCGCATGGTCAACCTGATCGAGGAAAACGTCGACGTCGCGGTGCGCATCGGCGCGCTGCCCGATTCGAGCATGAACGCGGTCGGTGTCGGCCACGTGCACAATGTGGTGTGCGCCTCGCCGGCCTACCTGGCCGAACACGGCACGCCGCGCGAACCGAGGGATCTGCTCAATCACATCATCGTCCACGCCAGCGCCATCTCGGCCCAGCCGGACTGGAAATTCGTCTGCGACGGCCAGCCGCTGGCGCTGCGCGTCTATCCGCGCCTGGTGGTGTCGGGCGGCGACACCGCCATCGACATGGTGGCCAGCGGCTTCGGCGTCACCCGCGTGCAGTCCTATCTGGTGGCGCAGCAGATCGAGGCCGGCGAACTGACCATCATCCTGGCCGACTGCGCGTGCCCGCCGCAGCCGGTGCACATTTTGTACCGCGAAGGACGGCAGGCGTCGGCCAAGATCCGCACCTTCGTCGACTTCATGAGCGCGCACCTGCGCACGCAGGCCGCGCTGCGCTGACAGGGCGGGGCGGAACACGGACGAAAAAAAGACAGGGCGCAGGCCGGCTTTTTCATTCCGCGGCGCCGGATTACTTGGCTGGAGCGGCGGCGTCCTTGGCTTCGACTTTGGCTTCCTTGTCGGCGGCTTTGGCTTTGGTTTTGCTAGCCTTGCTGTGGGCTTTGACCTTGGCGACTTTGGCGTCTTCCTTGGCGACGGTCATGTCGGCTTTGGCGTCGGCTTCTTTGCCGGCTTCCTTGGCGTCGGCCTTGGTCACGGCCTTGGTTTCTTTGGCGTCAGCCTTGGCATCGGCCTTGGTTTCCTTGGCTTGTGCCTTGGCGACGGCTGGCGTGGCTGGCGCGCTGGCGGCAGGCGCCTGAGCGAAAGCGGCGGTGGCGAACAGGGTGGCGATCAGGGTGGCGATAAGTTTGGTCATGATATTTCCTTGGGTCTGAGTAGTGGACTAATTGTCTGGTTATATGGAGACTACGGTATTCACTTGCGACGGCATGGACTTATTTGCCGGCTTCCTTGGCTTCGGTCTTGGCTTCTTTATCAGCAGCTTTGGCTTTGGTTTTTGCGGCCTTGTCGTGCGCTTTTGCCTTGGTGGCGCCGGCATCAGCTGCGGCGCTGGTGGCGTCTGCCTTGGCATCGGCGGTTTTGCCGGCTTCTTTGGCGTCGGCTTTGGCGACGGCCTTGGTTTCCTTGGCGTCGGCTTTGGCGTCGGCCTTGGCTTCTTTGGCCTGGGCCTTGGCGACAGGTACGGTGGTGGCCGACGCGGCCGGGGCTTGTGCAAATGCGGCGCTAGCGAACAAACCGGCGATCAAGGTAGCGATTACTTTTTTCATGGTGGTAGTCCTCAAGTTGTTAGGTGAAGTGCACTCAATCCCGTGTCACTGAGCAATAAACGCAAGCCGTGTCGTTCCCGTTGACACGTATTTACATCCTCTTACAAACGGCGAAAACAGCGAAAAACAGGGCCCGGGCGTGGCCACCGTTAGCCCGCGCACAGTCGCCGCGGCGGCGCGCGGCTAGAGTCGGGTTCATGGAAGACGCGCTCAAACCCTACAAGGCGAAACGGAATTTCGCGATCACCCCCGAACCGGCCGACGGCGGCGAGGAGGGCGCGGGCGTGCTGTCGTTCGTGATCCAGAAGCATTGGGCCAGTCGCTTGCATTACGATTTCCGCCTGGAGCTCGACGGCACGATGAAAAGCTGGGCCGTGCCGAAGGGGCCGAGCTACGACACGCACGACAAGCGCATGGCGGTGCAGGTGGAAGACCATCCGATCTCGTATAACCGTTTCGAGGGCACCATCCCCGAAAAACAGTATGGCGCGGGCAAGGTCATCATCTGGGACCGGGGCAGCTGGCAGCCGCTCGACGATCCGCGGCGCGGCTACGCGGCCGGCAACCTGAAGTTCGAACTGCACGGCCACAAGATGCGCGGCAAGTGGGTGCTGGTGCGGATGAAGAGGCGCGGCGAAAAGCAGCAGCCGTGGCTGCTCATTAAAGAGAAGGACGACTATGCGCGGCCGGCGGCGGAATTCAGCGTCGTCGATGAAATGCCCGACAGTGTCGCGTCCTTGCCCGAGCTTTAGCCGGGCCGCAAGAAGCAAGCCGCCGCGAAGCCGGCGAACAAACAAGCGGCCGCGAAGCCGGCCAGGAAGCGCGCCGCCGCGCTGCCCGACAAGCTGGCGCCGGAACTGGCGACGCTGGTCGACGGCGCGCCCGCCGACAGCGCGGACTGGATCTTCGAGCTCAAGTTCGACGGCTACCGCCTGCTGACGCGCGTCGACGGCGAGGACATCCGTCTCCACACCCGCAACGGCAACGACTGGACCCACAAGCTGCGGGCGCTGCACGCGTCGCTGCTGGACATGAAACTGCCATCCGGCTGGTACGACGGCGAAATCGTCGTCCACGATGAAGCGGGGCGGCCCGACTTCGGCCTGCTGCAAACGGCGTTCGACGGCGAGGAAACGAGCCATATCGTTTACTTCGTTTTCGACTTGCCCTTCCATGACGGCGCCGATCTGCGCGACACGCCGCTCGAGCAGCGCCGCGCCGTGCTGCAAGCGATACTGGAAAAGAGCGCGAACGAGAGCGTGCGTTTCAGCGCGGCGCTGGCCGCGCCGCCGCGGCAGATCATGGAGGCGGCCTGCCAGATGGGACTCGAAGGCCTGGTCGGCAAGCGCCGCGATTCGGTCTATGTGTCGCGCCGCAGCGGCGACTGGATCAAGCTCAAATGCGGCCAGCGCCAGGAATTCGTGGTCGGCGGCTACACCGATCCGCAGGGCGCGCGCTCGGGTTTCGGCGCGCTGCTGCTGGGCACTTACGACGCCGATGGACAACTGCGCTACGCGGGCAAGGTCGGCAGCGGCTTCGACGCCGCCATCCTCGCCGACCTGGGCGCGCGCCTGAAAAAACTGGCGGCCGACGCCAGCCCGTTCGCCGCCGGCCAGGCCGTCGCCGCCGGCGCGCACTGGGTCAAGCCGGCGCTGGTGGCCGAAGTGAGTTTCGGCGCATGGACGCGCGCCGGCTCGATCCGCCACGCCGTGTTTCGCGGCCTGCGCGCCGATAAAAAAGCGGCCGGCATCGTGCGCGAACGCGCCGCCCCTGTGGAGAACCCCATGCACACCCGCCAGCAACAAGCGCCGGTCGCGAGCAAGCTGCCGCCGTCGCTGAAGGTCAGCAATCCCGATCGCGTGATCGATGCCGCCAGCGGCACCACCAAGATCGCGCTGGTGCGCTATTACGCGCTGGTCGGCGCGCTGATGCTGACGCACCTGAAGGCGCGGCCGGTGTCGCTGGTGCGCGCGCCGGCCGGCGTGGGCGGCGAACTGTTTTTTCAGAAGCACGCCGACGTCGGCAAGCTGCCCGGCGTGAGGCCGCTCGATCCCGCGCTCGACCCCGACCATCCGCCGATGCTGGAAGTGGCGACGATGCAGGGGTTGTTGTCGGCGGCGCAGTGGAACGTGGTCGAGTTCCATACCCAGAACGCCTACGCCCAGCGTTACGAAACGCCCAACCGGGTGGTGTTCGATCTCGATCCCGGCAAGGGCGTGGAGTGGCCGCAGATACAGGAAGCGGCGCAGCTGATGCGCGCCATGCTGGCGCAACTGGGCTTGCCGGCCTTCCTCAAGACCAGCGGCGGCAAGGGCCTGCACGTGGTGGTGCCGGTCAAGCCTTTCTATGACTGGGACACGGTGAAGCGCTTCGCGCAGGCCATCGTCGCGCACATGGCGCAGACGATACCGGATCGCTTCGTGCAAAAGAGCGGGCCGTCGAACCGGATCGGGAAAATCTATATCGACTACCTGCGCAATGGTCGCGGCTCGACGACGGTGTGCGCCTGGTCGGCGCGCACCCGCGCGGGGCTGGGGATATCGGTGCCGGTGACGTGGGAGGAACTGGCCCACCTGCGCGGTGGCGATCACTGGACCGTCGGTACGGCGCACACGCGGCTCGATGTCGGCAACGCTCCCTGGGCCGATTACGCAAAAAGCGCCAGGAGCCTGACGGCGGCGATGAAGCGGCTGGGATTCCAGGTGACGCCGTAGCGCGATAGCGCCCCAGCGCGATAGCACCATCAGCGGCGCCGCAGCGCGTTGTTGCGCGGTGCTGTATCTACGGCCGCGGTGTGCGGTCCGCTCTCAGGCGCTCTTGCGGCGCGGGGCGGCGGCGGCCGGCTTGGATGTCCGGCTTGGCCGGGTCTTGGCGGTCGTGGTTTTGGCTGTTGTCTTGGTGGCGGTGGTCTTGGCCGTGGTCTTGACGGTTTTGGCCGGCGCGGCTTTCGCGTCGGCCTTGCCGGGCTGCTTGCCCAGGCTTTGCTGGAGCAGCGCCACCAGGTCGATGACGTTGCCGCCGCTGGCGGCCTGGCGTTCCGGCTCGGCCACGGTGATGGCCTTGGTCTGGCCGGCCTTGATTTTCTTTTGCACCAGCGCCAGCACGTCGTCGTGATAGGTATCGTGATATTGCGACGGCTTCCACTGCTCGGCCATGCCCTCGACCAGCGACAGCGCCATCTGCAACTCCTTGTCCGAGATGCCGGCCGTCTTCAGCGTCGACGACGGCAGCGACAATTCGCCGGCGTCGCGGATCTCGCTGTCGTAGCGCAGCGTGTTGAGCATGATGGCGTCGTCCATGCAGACCAGCGCGCACAGGTGCTGCTTGGTGCGGATCACCACCGTCGCGATGCCGATCTTGCCGGACTTGCGCAGCGTTTCGCGCAGCAGCGCATAGACCTTGTCGCCGCCCTTGCCGGGCGCGAGGTAATAGGGCTGTTCATAATAGATCAAGGCCACGTCGGCCGCGTCGACAAAGGCGACGATGTCGATGGTCTGGGTGGCGCCGACGTTGGCGCGCTTCAGATCCTCGTCCGTCAGCACCACGTATTCGCCGTCCTGGTATTCATAGCCCTTGACGATGTGGTCCCAGCTCACTTCCTTGCCGTTGCCTTTGTTATAGCGCTTGAAGCCGACCGGCGAGAAATCGCGCTTGTCGAGCATCGTCAGATCGAGGTCGTGCTCCTGCACCGCCGGGTGCATCTCCACCGGTATGTGCACCAGCCCGAAGCTGATGGCGCCTTTCCACATCGAGCGCGGCATGGCCTACTCCCCGCCGTCCGCGTTGGCGCCGGCATTGATGTCCGCTGGTTTGCCCGCCTTGTTCATCGCATCCTCCCGTCGATCCGGTGTCGAGTATCGGCCGGGTGGCGCGCGCGCACCGTGCGTCGCTGCACACGATCAATTATAAACGTGGCGAAAAGCTGAAACCATGAAGAAAAAAGAGTCAAAATAACAAAAATTATTGCTAATTATGAACCTTATGTCAAACTATGGTCATAGTAAAATTCTAATAAAGCGCGAGCGGGGAGCACACATGAAGCCGGATTTTGATAGCCGAGTGGGTCGGATCGGATTATTCGTCAATATGGCCAGCGAACGGCGCGCGCAATTCCAGTCGCATTGCGCGGAACAGTTCTCCCAGCTGATGCTCCATGAGCACTTCGATCAGGCCAGCGCGGCCCTGGCCAAACAGCACGTCGACTTGCTGGTGCTCGACCTGAGCGGCTACCGCGACAGCGTCGACCTGGCCGCGGCCGCCGCGCTGATCCGCCACCGCGGCGGCGCGCCGGTGCTGGTGCTGTGCCCCTACGTCCACACCAGCTGGCTGCCGGAACTGATGGCCTGGGGCCCGCTGCAATACCGCGTCAGTCCGATATTGAGCGATGAATTGCAGCAGGCCGTCGAGCAGATGATGACGCGGCCGGTCGACGCCGTCGCCGCCGCGCAGCAGCAGCTGCTCGACAAGGAAACCGAATTGCGCGACCTGCTGACGATACAGCGCAGCCTGCAACGCGCGCTCAGCAGCGTCGACGACCTCACCGCCATGGCGACCCAGGTCTGCAAGGCGCTGTGCAGCTTCCCCGGCGTGCGCCACACGGCGCTGCTGCACATGAAGGAGCGCGGCGATCTGCAACTGGTGGCGCAGGAATCGCGCAACCACCTCGATCTGGCGCGGCTGCTGCAACGGCGCGACCGCCTGCTGCAATCGGCGCTGCACGAGGTCTTCCCGCCGCTGCTGGCCGTGTCCGAGGGTGAACTGGTGCTGCTGGACGCGCCGGAAAAAGCGGGCGAGCCCGAACTGGCGCTGGCGCTGCACGACCGCGACGTGCGCATGGTGCTGGCGCTGCCGCTGCGCAGCGAGGCCGGCGGCCCGGTGCTGGGCTCGATCAGCATGATGTTCGACCGCCACATCGCCTTTTCGCGCGAGCAGTTCGCCTGCTTCGCCAGCTTGGCGCAATTCGTCAGTTTCGGCATCGGCATGAGCGAGCTGAAACACCAGAACGACGCGCTGGCCGGCCAGCTGACGCAAATGAGCACGGTCGACGCGCTGACCGGCGTGGCCAACCGGCGCGAAGGCGAAAAGATGCTCGACAGCGAAATCCGCCGCGCGCGCCGCTACGGCCTGTCGCTGGCGCTGATTACCTTCGACATCGACAACTTCAGGTCCGTCAACGATTTATATGGTTATCCCATCGGCGACCGCGCGCTGCGCACGGTGGCCGAAACGGTGCAGGGCAAGCTGCGCGCGTCGGACACGCTGGCGCGCATGCGGGGCGAGGAATTCATGGTGCTGGCCACGCACACCTGCGCCATCGACGCGCTGAAGCTGGCCGAAAAGCTGCGCCTGACCATCGCCGACACCGATCTGCCGGGCTGTAACACCGTCACCATCAGCCTGGCCGTGGCGCAGGTCGGGCCGGAGGAGGATGGCGTCGGCGTGCTGGGACGGCTGGACGCCGCCCTGCACCGCGCCAAACGCTCGGGCCGCAATTGCGTCGAGCTGGCGATGCCGTGAGCTTGCGGCGCGGGTGGGGTCCGCGTCGCGATCGGGCGACGCAGCCGGCGCCAGGCGGCCGCCGGTGCCAATCGGGGCCAGACCCCGCCTGAGTTTGGCGGCCGCAGTCGGCGTCGGCGACCGCAGGGCCTGAACCCTAGCGCGCCGGATTACATCGCTTCGAGCACGGTGGCGATGCCTTGGCCGCCGCCTATGCATTGCGCGGCCAGCGCATAGCGTCCGCCGGTGCGCGCCAGCAGCGCCGCCGCCTTGCCGGTGATGCGCGCGCCGGTCGCGCCCAGCGGGTGGCCGATCGCCATGCCGCCGCCGTCGATATTGAGCGCCTCCGGCTTGATGCCCAGCTCGCGCACGCACGCCAGCGCCTGCGAGGCGAAGGCCTCGTTGATCTCCGCCACATCCATCTGGTCCGCCGTCAGGCCGGCGCGCGCCAGCGCCTTGCGCGACGCCGGCACCGGGCCCATGCCCATATAAGCCGGATCGACGCCGGCCACCGCCATCGAGACGATGCGCGCGCTCGGCTTGAGGCCGTGGCGGCGGGCGAAGTCCTCGCTCGTCACCAGCACCACCGAGGCGCCGTCCGTCAGCGGCGACGAGGTGCCGGCCGTGACCACGCCGTGTTCGGGATCGAACACCGGCTTGAGGGCGGCCAGCGCTTCGACCGTGGTGCCGGGACGGATGCAGCCGTCCGCGTCGACCAGTTCTCCGGCCGCGTTCGCGACGGCGATGATTTCATCGTCCAGGAGGCCGGCGGCGCGCGCGGCGGCCGCCTTCCGGTGCGACTGGAACGCCAGCGCTTCCTGGTCGGCGCGCGCCACCTGGTAGCGGCGCGCCACGTTTTCGGCGGTGTCGCCCATGCTGATGTAGGCGTCGGTGTCGGCCAGCAGACCGGGATGGGGCGAGAAATTGAAGCCGCCCTGCGGCACCATCGTCATCGATTCGACGCCGACGCAAAGATAAGCTTCGCCGAGGCCGGCTTCGATCTGGGCGGCGGCGATGTGGATGGCCGACATCGACGAGCCGCAAAACCGGTTGACGGTCATGCCGCTGACCGCGTGCGGAAAGCCGGCCAGCAGCGAGACGATGCGGGCCAGGTTGTTGCCCTGCGACGCCTCCGGGTAGGCGCAGCCAAGGATGACGTCGTCGAGCAGCAGGGGATCGAGGCCGGTGCGCTCCATCACGCCCCGCACCACCTGGGCGGCCAGCGTGTCGGGCCGGGTGTCGGCCAGCTTGCCCTTGCGTGAAAAGTGGAACGGCGAGCGGGCGTAGGCGCTGATGACTGCTTTCATGTGGACTCCAGTGGACGTTGAGGGGGATGACGATGCATGAAAAGGCCATGCCTGCCATGCCGGCCAATTAAATGATGATCGTCATTTATGTGTATATATTACGCCTGTAATGTATGATGTCAAGCAGCAGGGCGGGCAAAAAACGGGCGACCATGCCCGGTCGATCTATGAGGTGGAGCATGAAAGTCAGCAGGGAGCAGGCGGCGCTGAACCGCGAGCGCATCGTCGAAGTGGCGGGGCGCTTGTTCCGCGAACGCGGTTACGACGGCATCGGCGTGGCCGATCTGATGCGGGGCGCCGGCCTCACGCACGGCGGCTTCTACGGCCATTTCGATTCCAAGGAAGACTTGCTGGCCGAGGCCTGCGGCCGCGCGCTGGAGCAGGCGGTGCTGCGCTGGCAGCGTGTGGCCGACCAGTCGCCGGAGCAGCCGCGGGCGGCGCTGGCCCAGTTGAGCGCGTCCTATCTGTCGAAAAAACATGTGACGCAGCCGGAGCTGGGCTGCTCGATCACCACGCTGGGCGCCGACGCGGCGCGGCTGGGGCCGGGCGTGCGGCAGGCGATGACGGCCGGCGCGCGCGGCCAGATCGGCGTGCTGCAACAGCTGATGCCGGGCGCCGACGAGGCCGAGCGCCGCCGCCAGGCGCTGGTCGCCTACTCCGGCATGATAGGGGCGGTGATGCTGGCGCGGATGTCGGACGATGCGGCGCTGTCGGCCGAACTGTTGCAGGCGATGACGGACACGCTGGCCTAGTCCGCGCTGGACCTGCCGCGATTGTTCGCGTAGGCTGGCGTTTTCGTCAGCCTGGGAGCGCCTGTGTTGCAGTGGTTAAGACAGTATCGCCGCGCGCAGCTGGCGGGCGACGTCAGCGCCGGCCTGGTGGTGGCCATGATGATGATCCCGCAGGGCATGGCGTACGCGCTGGTGGCGGGGCTGCCGCCGGTGGTCGGCATCTACGCCAGCATCGCGCCGCCGCTGGTGTACGCGCTGTTCGGCAGCAGCATGACGCAGTCGGTGGGGCCGATGGCCATCGTGTCCCTGATGACGGGCGCCGTGGTGGGGCCGCTGGCGGCCGCCGGCTCCGGCCTGTACACGGTGCTGGCGGCGCAGCTGGCGCTCATTTCCGGCCTGGCGCTGCTGGCCTGCGGCGCGCTGCGCCTCGGCTTCCTGGCCAATTTCTTTTCCCGTCCCGTGATGAGCGGCTTCACCTTCGGCGCCGCGCTGGTGATCGCGCTCGACCAGGCCGACACGCTGCTCGGCGGCGCGTGGCGGGCGCCGCACTGGCCCAGCGCCGCGCTGGGGCTCGCTTCGCTGGCGGCGCTGGTGCTGGAGCGGCAATCGATGGCGGCGCTGCTGCGGCGCTGCGGTCTGTCGGCCCTGGTGGCCGACATCGCCGCCAAGTTGGCGCCCATGCTGGTGGTGGTGATCGCCACGCTGCTGATGGCGCAGACCCGCTACGGCCGGCTCGGCATCCACATGATAGGGGCGGTGCCGGCCGGGCTGCCGCGCCTGAACCTGGCCACCTCGGCGGCGCACTGGACGACGCTGCTGCAACCGGGGCTGCTGATCGGCTTCATCATTTTCCTCATCAGCATGTCGGCGGCGCAGGCGCTGGCGCTCAAGCGCAACGAAAAGCTGGTCAGCAACGCCGAATTGATCGGCCTGGGTGCGGCCAACGTGGCCAGCGCCCTGTCGGGCGGCTTCCCGGTCACGGGCAGCATGTCGCGCTCGGCCGTCAACTTCGCGGCCGGCGCCAACACGCCGCTGGCCAGCGTCATCACGGCCGCGCTGCTGGCGCTGGCGCTGGTGGCGCCGACCGGCTGGCTGGCCTGGCTGCCGCTGCCCACGCTGGCGGCCACCATCGTCGTCGCCGTGCTCGGCATGCTCGACGTCGACACCTTGCGCACCAGCTGGCGCTACGACCGCAGCGACGCCGTGGCCTGGCTGGCCACCGCCGCCGGCGTGCTGGCGCTGGGCGTGCAGGCCGGCGTCGTGACCGGCGTGGCGCTGTCGATCGGCACGCTGGTGTGGCGCGCCAGCCGGCCGAATATCGCGGTGCTGGGCCGCCTCGCGGGCAGCGAGCACTTCCGCGACGTCGAACGCTATCCCGCCGCGACCGAGCCGGCCATGCTGTTGTTGCGCGTCGACGCCAATTTATTTTTCGGCAATGTGGAAGCCGTCAGCGAGCGCATCGAGGACGAATTGCGCCGCCATGCCGAGGCGCGCGACCTGGTACTGGTCTTGTCGGCGGTCAGCGCCATCGATACCACCGGCCTGTACGCGCTGGCGGAGCTGAACCAGAGCCTGGGCCGGCGCGGCCTGGGCCTGCACCTGGCCGAGGTGAAGGGGCCGGTGCTGGACCGCTTGAAGCACAGCGATCTGCTGGAGCGCTTGAATGGACAGTTGTTTTTGAGCACAGCGATAGCCTGCGATTATCTCCATGCGCGCGCGGCGGCCGTCACGGCGGCGCCGATCTCCTTTTAGCAATCCTTTTAGGCAACAAATGGTTGGACTTGCCAAGCAATAAACCCTATGATTTAGCCTTGCGATTGCCCACCACTCCGACACTGAAACGGTTCCCATGTTGCACCAGCTCGCCCATCGCGCAGGACGGGTCTCGATCGCGCTGATCGTCAGCGTCACCCTGACGGCCGTCGTCACCCTGGTCCTGACCGCGTTTGCCTTTTATTTCTATGAAATGGAACGCGTGCAGCGCTGGGAGCAGCTGCACAAGACGCTCGCCACCAGCGCCGACGAGCTGGCCGCCGCCGTCGCGCTGCCGGCCTGGAATTTCGACGAGGCGCAGATCGTCACCATCATGAAGAGCGGCTTGAGCAACCGCGACCTGTGCGCCAGCGCCGTGCTGCCGGCCGCCGGCAGCCACCCCTTCATCCTGTCGCGCGACGCCGACGGCCGCC
>NZ_JANXMI010000052.1 GCF_025354735.1 Rugamonas sp. | reverse complement strand
GGTACGACGGTCTTCGCGTTCATGTTCGGCAAACAGGCTGATCCGGGGCTTCATCATTGTGGTATTCATTGGTCGCGGGCTGATGCCAGAATTTTACCGAACCTGCGAACGGCAGGATAGGTTTCTAGAGGTACCCTTAAGTATAGGTTCGTGCATGTCGGAGTAGCGGAATGGATAGCCCGCAGAGAGGCCGAATGCGGCCAGCAATCCTACCTATAGGCTACCTTTTCTAAGGACGTAAAAAAGAGCTACGGGAAAATTCACGTAACTCTTTGATTTTATTGCTTATTCTTGGTGGCCCGGGGCGGAATCGAACCACCGACACAAGGATTTTCAATCCTCTGCTCTACCAACTGAGCTACCAGGCCAAGGCGACGATTATAGCAGGCCGGGCGCGGCCTTGGCTAGGCCCGGCCTGCAATCAGTGTTCCGGCGTGATGATGCGCCAGCTCCACGCTGGCAGAGGCGCCGGGTGGGCTTCGCCCGGCAGCGCGTATTGCTGCGGCGCGCCCGACAGGTTGACGATCACCCGCACCACATTCGCTTCCAGCTGGCGCTGGAAGGCGAACACCTGGCTGCTGCTGGCGTCGAGCAGGGTGATGTCGCCGCCGTACTGGCCATTCCACAGCGCCGGATTGTGCTTTTTCAGCGCGATCAGGCCGGTGTAGAACGCGGGCAGTTCCGAGTTCTTGTTCCACAGGATGGGATCTTTCTTGAAGAATTCGAGGCGCTGGCTCATGCCCGTTTCCTGGCCGTCGTAAATCAGCGGCATGCCCGGCAGCGTGAACGTCAGCACCGCCAGCGCCTGGTAGGCGGGGCCGTACAGTTCGCCATCCGTGCCGTCCCAGGTGTTGATGTCGTGGTTGTTGGTGAACAGCATGCGGTAGGCGCTGCGCGGATAGGCTTTGGGCGGGTTGCGGACCCAGGCGCGCAGCTCGTCGGCGCCGGCCTTGCCCTTGCCGATTTTCTTCAGGATGTCGCTCAAGTCCCACGCGTAAGTCATGTCGAAGGCGTGCTCGTGCAGCGCGGGCTCGTTCCATTCGGCCAGCATGAACATCGGCTTGATCTTGTCGAGCTCGGCGCGCGCGTGGTCCCAGAAGGCGGTAGGCACCAGGCCGGCGGCGTCGCAGCGGAAGCCGTCGACGTCGGTTTCGCGCACCCAGTAGGCCATGGCGTCGGTCATGCCTTGCCACAGTCCCTGCCGGTTGAAATCGAGGCCGATGACGTCGGCCCACGATTCGGTGGCGCCCGCATCGTTCTTGAAGGTGACCGGGTAGATCTCGCCCTTGTCGTTTTTCTTGTACCAGTCGGGATGTTCGGTGGCCCACGGGTTGTCCCAGGCCGTGTGGTTGCCGACCCAGTCCAGGATCACGTGCATGCCGAGCCGGTGCGCGTGCTGGACCAGGGCGCGAAAGTCGTTCAGGGTGCCGAATTCGGGATTGACGGCGGTGTAGTTTTGCACGGCGTAGTAGCTGCCCAGCGGGCCTTTGCGGTTGCGCTCGCCGATCGGGTGGATGGGCATTAGCCACAGGATGTCGACGCCCATCGCCTTGATGCGGCCGAGGTCGTTGCTGACGGCGGTGAACGTGCCTTCCTTGCTGTATTGGCGCACATTGATTTCATAGATGGTGGCGCTGCGGGTCCACGGCAGGTGGTCGGCGCCCGGGTGCAGGCCGACGCTCGATGGGTTCAGCTGGCTGACCAGCTGGGCCGAGGCGGCGAGGGGAACGGCCGCGCACAGGGCGAACAGGGCTTGCGTCAGCAAGCGGGTGCTAAGTCTCATGAGTCTCTTTCGTTGTTATGTGTTTTTGATACAGTTGCATTGAAATTGTACGGCAGAACGCCGGCCCAAAACGCCCGCGCCCGCTTCGAAAAGCGGGCGCGTGGTATGGAACCGACAGCGCCGCAACCAGGGTTGCAGCGGCGCGGCGGCGGTGACGCTTACTTCAGCGTGCGCTCAAACAACTCATAGATGCGGCGGTATTCGTCGTACCAGCTTTCCGGCTGCACGAAGCCGTGGCGCTCGACCGGATAGCTGGCCATTTCCCAGTGATCTTTTTTCAGCTCGATCAGGCGCTGCGCCATGCGCACCGAATCCTGGTAAAACACGTTGTCGTCGACCATGCCGTGGGCGATCAGCAGGTTGCCGCGCAAATTGGCCGCGTACTCGATCGGCGACGAGGTTTTATACGCTTCCGGATCGATGGCCGGCGTGTTCAGGATGTTGGCCGTGTAGTCGTGGTTGTAGCTGGTCCAGTCCGACACCGGACGCAGCGCCGCGCCCGACTTGAACACGTCCGGCGCCCGCATCAGCGCCATGAAGGTCATGAAGCCGCCGTAGCTGCCGCCGTAGATGCCGACGTTGTGCGCGTCGCCCTGTTGCTGGGCGACCATCCAGTTGACGCCGTCGATGTAGTCGTCCAGCTCGGGATGGCCCATCTGGCGGTAAATCGCCGTGCGCCAGTTGCGGCCGTAACCCTCGGAGGCGCGGTAATCCATGTCGAGCACGACGTAGCCGCGCGCCACCAGCAGGTTGTGGAACATCTGTTCGCGGAAATAGTTCGGGTAGCGCTCGCTGACGTTTTGCAGATAGCCGGCGCCGTGCACGAACATGACGATGGGGTATTTCTTGCCGGCCTCCAGCGTGGCGGGACGGTAGAGCTTGGCCCACACGGGATCGGCGCCGTGGCTCGACGGTACCGCGACGATTTGCGGCTGTATCCACTCGCGCGCCTTGTAGTCGGCCGTGCGGGTGTCGGTCAGCACGGTGGCGGCGCAGCCGGCCGACGACAGCGTCGCGATCTGCGGCGGCAGGTAGGCGCTCGAGTAGCGCACCAGCAGCTTGGCGCCGTCCGGCGACAGCGAAAAGTCTTCCACGCCGTGCAGGCGGCTCAGCTCGTGCAGCACGCCGTCCTTGGGCGCGACGGCGCACACCTCGTAGGTGCCCGGCAGTTTCGGATTGCACAGGAAGTAGGCGCGGCTGGCGTCGGCGTTCCATTCGACGTGGCTCGCCTCCCACTTGCCCGACGTCACGGCGTGCGACTTGCCGTCGGCGCCCAGCGTGTACAGGTGGGAATAGCCGCTTTCTTCCGACATGAACCACAGCGTATGGTTGTCCGGCAGCCAGCCGAAGTCGTTGCCGCGGTAGTTGATCCAGGCCTCGTCCGTCAAATGGTGCACGGGCTTGAGGGTAGCCTTGGCCAGGTCGATGGTGGCGATCCAGCGGTCCTTGTTGTCGATGGCGCGCAACATCAGCGCGGCCTCGGTGCCGCTGCGGTTCCACTGCACCACGCCGTCTTCGGGATCGACGCGCACGGTGCGGTTGCCCTTGAGCTCGTCGAGCTTTTGCGCCTTGCGCAGCGCGGCCAGCGGATCGACCGCGATGCCGGGCAGCACGTCGTACGACAGCTCGTGGATGGAACGGTCGGCCAGGTCGACCAGCTTGACCATCTGCGGCACGGGGCCGTCGTGGGCCACGCGGTGGCGCTGGTCGACCGCTTCCTCGAAGCCGGACTCGGTGACGTACTTGGCCATCTTGTCCTTGCTGCCCTTGTCGCCGTCCTTGTCGGAGGTGACGACGATCAGGTAGCGGCCGTCCGGCGACAGGGCGCTGCCGTTGAGCGTGAGCTTTTCGCCCAGATACACGGGCAGCGGCGCGCGGGTGGCGTCGGCGTGGCGTTCCTCGTTGCCTTGCGCGCGTTTCTCGTCGCGCTCGGTTTTCTGGCGGGCCAGCGTGGTCATCAGGCGCAGCTGCATGTCGCGCAGGCCGTCGGCCTCGGGCGCGGCGTCCGGGTCCTTGCTCAGGCGCAGCAGGGCGACCGGCGACACCAGGCGCTCGCTGCGGCTCCAGCTGAACCAGTCGTTGCCGACGCGAAATTGCACGTGGGCGCCGTCGGCCGCGTACTGCGGATCGACGGCGGCGGCGCTGCCGCGCACGATCTGCACCAGCGCGCCGTTTTTCAGGTCGCGCTCGAACAGGTCGCCGTTGCGCAGCACGATGGCGCGCGTGTGGTCGCGGTTGTAGACCATGTTGGCGCTGTCGAGATTGGCCAGCTGGGCGTCGCCCACCAGTTTGCTGGCGCCGGCGGCGACGGCGTAGGTGTCATGCAGCGCCGAGCCGATGCGCTTTTGCTTGAAGTACAGCTGGCGGCTGTCCCAGCCCCACCAGGCCGATTCGACGGGCGAGCCTATCCAGTCGGGATGGGCCATGGCCTGGTCCAGCGTGATCGGGGTGGCGGCGGTGGTGGCCGCGGCGGCGAGGGCCAGCGCGGCGGCTAACAGAGGAGGTGCAAAACGCATCGTGATTTCGCTTTGAGAGGGGGAATCGGAAGCGTGGCATGCGCCACGCGAGCCAAATTCTAGCCTATGTATGTCTTAAGCGAAACAAACAGCGAGCGGGGAGCGCCATGGAACTAAATCGGCCTAGCGCAGCACCGTGAACACGATGCCGCGATGCATGGCGCCGGTCGGCCGCAGGCCGGCATATTGCGGCTCGCTGCACGGCTGGTCGTTGCGGGCGTCGTGCGTCAAAAACATGCTGCCGATTTCGAACCATTCTTCGCTGGAAATGACGCGCTGCGCCAGCGGCAGCAATTCCTGTTCTTCTTTTTCCAGCCGCTTGAGCAGATTGTGGCAATACATGTCGATGGTGCGGCACAGGAACTTGCCCTGCATGGTGCTGCGGCGCAAGGTGCGGCGCAGGCATTTGCGCACCGAGCGCAAGATGAGGTTGCCGATGCGCGTCAGCGCCTCCAGGTCGGCCATCATGTCGGCGGCGTCGCGCGTGGCGTTGCGCACGGCCGGCATCAGGCAGCTTTCGACCTTGCCCTGGTGGCGCGCCTCGGCGAAACGGGTCAGTTCCTCGAGCTGCGATTCGATATACACGGGATCGATTTCCTGCGGCCGGCGCGCATTGTTCTGCACGTATTGCAGCAGGCGCGAAATGAAGTGGCGTTCTTTCTTTTGCTCTATCGACAGCGTCAACAAAACATAGGTGGCAGTGAGCATGGCGGTTTCCCTGTATTACGCGAGTGACGTGTGACCACGGGTGCGCGGCGTGCTGGTCGACGTGCCTGGCGAGAAGGGGCTACCTTAGCGCCGAAGCCGTCTCCGGTGACGTCTCTTTTACAATTTTTCACAAAAAATCGGTGCCGTACACATGAAGACATCAGGGTAAAACATGAAGGCAAACTGGCGCTGCGCGAACGGTCATTTCCACCTTGAAAAAACCATTGTGCGACCATCAAGCCTGGCGAAAAAGGTAGCGATGGGAGCGCTTGGACTTGCCATTATGAACCGATTCCGGGCCTGAATATACGCCCTTTGTTTCAAAAGTTTGTCGTTGGGGAACATTTTTCGGAGATCGCGTACACTATCTTGCAACTTCATCCATCTTGCCAGCCGGCCCGCTCCAACCATGAGATTTGTTTTACGCCTGCTCCCCTTGTTGATGATCGCCGCCGCCGGGATGGACGCCAACGCAACGGCCAGCGCCAACGCCAATGTCGCGGCCGAACCGCCGCCGCTGGTCTTCATCGCCCCGACCAACCACGCCATGCCGATGGCGCGGTTCGAGAACGGCGAACTGAGCGGGGGCATGCTCAAGGATCTCGGCGAACTGATCGCGCAGCGGCTGGGACGGCGCCCCGTGTTCATCAGCCGGCCCAGCCGCCGCGTCAGCGACACCCTCAGCAGCGGGCAGGCCGACGCCGTCTGTTACGTGCTGCCCAACTGGCTCACCGGCAGTTACCACTGGAGCCAGCCGCTGATCGCCAACGGCGGCATCGTCGTCGCGCGCGGCGACGCGCCGGTGCTGCGCACGATCGCCGACCTGGCCGACAAGCCTGTCGGCACCATTACCGGCTACCGCTATCCGGAAATCGAAGCGGCGCTCGGCAGCCACTTCGCGCGCGACGACGCGCCGACCATGGAACACAATTTCCGCAAGCTCGACATCGGCCGCATGCAATACGCGCTGACCGAACCGGCCACGCTGAGCTACCGCATGCGCATGGACCCGCAGGCGCATCTGCGCAGCGACATCGTGTTCAACAGCTTCAAGGCGCAATGCGCGTTCTCGCTCAAGTCGACGCTGCCGTTCGCGCAGGTCGACCGCGCCATCAATGGACTGGTCGGCGACGGCAGCATCCAGACGCTGCTCGACCGCTACCGCTGACGGCCGCCTCCATCGGGCGCGCGCCGGCGTATCTTCTGGATGATGCCGTCGGCGCTGAACAGCACCACATACTCGCCGTTCCGTGGCTGGCCGGCGGCGGCCGGCGCGCTGCCGGACGCCGCATATTCATACAGCCAGACC
Source organism: Rugamonas sp. (assembly GCF_025354735.1). Classification (GTDB taxonomy): domain Bacteria; phylum Pseudomonadota; class Gammaproteobacteria; order Burkholderiales; family Burkholderiaceae_D; genus Rugamonas. The sequence continues at coordinate 8,916 of NZ_JANXMI010000052.1, read as the reverse complement.
TGGACGCCGCTGTCGAATTTCACGGCCAGCGCCGGCTCGCCCAGCGCCGCCCGCGCTTGCGCGGCGCTGGTCTGGCCGACGACCAGGCTGTGCTCCAGGCGCTCCAGCGCCAGCGGCGGCGTGGCCGGCGCCGTCATCGCGCAGCCGGCCAGAGACAGCGCCAGCATCAGCGCCAGCGTCAAGGGCGGAGCAAAGGCCGCCGCGGCGCGGCGCCGCTTCACCAAGCGCGCCATATGCCATAAGGTGCGCTTCATGGCGCGGCGGACGGCGCGGCGGGCGCCGCATCGTCGATGAACTCGAAGTCGAGCAGCGTATCGTCCGGCCAGCTGCGATCCCACAGCGGCGCGTAGTAGGTGCGGTCGAGCAGCACCTGGCAGTCGCAAAACGGCAACGTCTGGTCGGTCTGCGTGCCGCCCGCGTACAGCATGCGGAACGGCAGCGTGGCGCGGCGCGCGCCCGCTTGCAGCGTCACGCCGAACAGCGGCCGCTCGGCGAAGAACAGGTAGTTGCCGTCGGCCGCCGAGCAGACCTGGTCGGGATCGGTCAGCAGGCGGCCCAGCCACGCGAACAGCGGCTGCGCGTTCGACACCAGGCCGGCCTCCATGCCGACCAGGCACTCCAGCCGCAGGTCGCCGAGGCGGCGCATCCCGGCCGGCACGCCGGGACTGCGCACGTCGGCGCGCCACGTCATGCTGCTGGTTTTGCGGCTGGCGATCAGCGCCGCGTCCTCGCGCAGCGCCTGCGCGTTACGCGGCAGCGTGAAGCTGTTGTCGGCCGCCAGCGGCACCGGCAGCGCGATGGTGTCGCCGACGATTTTCATCGTGATGCCGTCCATGCGCACGCCGGGCAGCCGTGGCAGCAGGCGGAAACGCAGCACGGCGCCGGGCGCCAGCTGGTGCTGGCGTTCGAAACGGTCCATCCCGTCCAGCATCCGGCGATAGGATTTGTCGACCGGGTCGCGGGTGGAATGGATGGTGATGACTTGCGCGGAATCGGCCGGCGCCGATGATTGCGTCGATGGTGGCGTCGACGCTTGCCGCGCCGGCGCGGCCGACGGCGCGGCGCCAGCGGCCAGCAAAGCCGCCATCGCCCATCGTCGCCGCGTCGTGGTCCAGATCATGAGTGCCTCAAGCCGTCTTGAATTTCCGACTCGATGATAGCGGCAAGCGCGCCGCCGCAACGCACAATTGAAGTGCGCCTTGGCGCTAGGCCCGCACCGGTTCGCGCTGGAGCAGCGCATCGAGTTCGCGGCACTGGAAGGCGGCGGCCATCGCGCCGATGGCCGCCGCCAGCGCGCCATCCTGTTCGCCGATCAGCGCGATGACGGCGGCCATGCGCGCCTGGTTCAGTTCCCGCACCGCCACCTGCAAGGCCTCGCGCAGCGCCTCCGGCAGCACGGCCAGCGCGGCGCGCGTCAGCGGCGGCGAGTTATTCACACCGTTGCGCGCAGCGTCGCCGGGCGCCGCGCCGCGTCCATCGCGGGCGCGCTCGAAGCGCAGGCACAGTCCCTGTTCCAGCGCCGCGTACAAGGCCGTTTCCTGCAAGGGCTTGCGCAGGAAGGTGTGCACGCCCAGCTCCACCGCTTCGCGCTCCTGCTCCGCGAACGCGGTCGCCGTCAGCATGACGAAGTAGGGCGGCCGCTCCTGCGGCCGGCGCGCGGCGACGTCGGCGCGGATGCGGCGCACCGCTTCCAGGCCGTCGATGCCGGGCATGCGCCAGTCGATGATGATGAGTTCCGGCGCGAACGTGGCGGCCAGCGCCACCGCCGCCAGGCCGTCGTGCGCCTCGGCCAGCTCGAAGCCCAGCGGTCGCAGCAGCTGCTGCAGCAGCAGGCGCGCGTCGGGATTGTCTTCGGCGATTAGGATGCGGCGTCCCTGCGCGGCCGCCGTCGGCAGCGGCGCGTCCGCGCCCATGGCGTCCGGCGCCGCCGTGGACTGCGCCGGCATCAGCGTCAGCGTGAAGCAAAAGCGCGCGCCCAGTCCCGGCGTCGATTCCAGCGTCAGCGCGCCGCCCATCAGTTGCAGATACTGGCGCGAGATCGCCAGTCCCAGGCCGGTGCCGGCGTTGCGCGCCGGCGTATTCATTTGCACGAAGGGCTCGAAGATGCTGAGCTGGTCGGCCTGCGCCACGCCGATGCCGCTGTCGATCACCTCGAAGGTGATGGCGACGGCGCCGTCCTCGCGCGCGGCGCCGTGCGCGTGGGCCAGCAGCCGCACGCCGCCGCGCGCCGTGAACTTGATGGCGTTGCTGACCAGATTAAGCAGCACCTGCCGCAGCTTGATGGCGTCCACCCGCACCGCCGCCGGAAGGCCGTCCATTTCCAGCGCCAGCGTCAGGCCGGCCTGCGTGGCGCGCCCGTGCAGCAGCTCGACCACGTCGTTGAGCAGCAGGCGCGGATCGGTCTCCTCCTCGCTCAGCTGCAAATGGCCGGCGTCGATTTTCGACAGCGTCAGCACTTCGTTGATGAGGGTCAGCAGGTGGTTGCCGGCGCGGTTGATGATTTCGAGGTTGCGCCGCTGCTCGTCGCTGAGCGTGCCGGCGCGCGCCATCAGCCGCGAAAAGCCGATCACCGCGTTGAGCGGCGTGCGCAGCTCGTGGCTCATATTGGCCAGGAAGGTGCTCTTGGCGCGGTTGGCCGCCTCGGCCTGGCCCAGCGCCGCCACCATGGCCGCCGTGCGCTGGTCGACCAGCTCCTCCAGATGGTCGCGGTGGGCCAGCAATTCCTGCTGCGCCAGGCGGCGCTCGGTGACGTCGGAATAAATCCAGATGCTGCCGTCCTGCGGCCGCGCCGGGTCGATGGCGCAGCCGGCCACCTCGCTCCAGAACACGCTGCCGTCCTTGCGCCGCAATTCCATTTCGGCGCCGTAGTTGAGGCCCGTGGCCAGTTGCGGGTAAATCAGTGCGCCGGTCGCTTCGTAGTCGGCGTCGGTCACATAATAAACCCGGGTCGACAGGCCATTCATCTCGCCCGGACCATAGCCGAACAGCTGTTCGAGCTTGCGGTTGCAGGACACGAAACGGCGGTCCTTCAAGTGGCAGATGCCGACCATGGCGTTGCGCAGCATGGTCTGGTTTTCGGCCAGCAGCTGGCGCGTGAGCTGCTCCTGGCGCCGCCGCTCGGTGATGTCGACCATGCTGGCGCGCGTGATCTGGCGCTGCGGATCGCCCATCGTCGCCACCCGCACTTCGCACAGCGCGATGCGGCCGTCGGCCGTGCGCACGTTGCGCTCGAACAGGATCTCCTGGCCGGCCAGCGCCTGTTCCAGATGATCGCCCATGCTGTCGTCGAGGGAGCGGCCGTCCGGCTGCAGCGGCGCATAGTAGTCGGTGATCCAGCTGGCGGTCAGCGTGGCGCGGTCGACGCCGAACAGCCGTTCCGCGCTCGGATTGGCGTCGAGGATGCGGCGCTGGTCGAAGTCGACGACGACGATGGCCTCCGGCGCCTGTTCGATCTGGCGCCGGTAGTGCGCCTCGCTGAGCGCCTGCGCGCGTTCGGCCGCGCGCCGGCGCCGGTTTTGCCACGCCAGCGCCAACAGCATCGCCGACAGCAGCACGATGGTCACGCCGCTGGCGACGACGAAGTAGCGGTACTGGCTCCACAAGGTCACCGGCCGGTTGACGAACACGGTGCCGGCGGGCAGCCGGTCCGGGTCGGCGCGCCAGAGCCGCATCTGCCGCAAGTCGAAATACGGCCGCACGGCGGTCGGCAATTCCGACACGTGGGCGCGCGGCGCCGTGCTCAGGACCGCGCGCGCCATGTCGGCGCCGGTGGCGGTGAAGTCGGCCATCATGCCGCCGAGGACATTCGGCCCCAGACTCGTTTCGTAGAAAGTGAAGACCGGCGCCCGCGAGAGCGCCGCCATGCGGCGCAGGGAATCGCCCGGCACGTAGACCTGGCCGTTGTCGTCGCGCGAATAGCCGCTGCTGATGGCGATGGTGTCGGGTGGCGCCGCCGCCAGCTGCCGCACCACCTGGTCCAGTGGCCGGCCGTCGCTGTAGTCGATGGCCAGCCGGTCCCGCCACGGCGCCAGCTGGCGGCGGATGTCGGGCAGGCGCTGGCGCTCGATCTCGCTGGCCCCGCTCAGCACCATCACGCGCCGGGTGGCCGGGTACAGTTCCAGCGCCCGCCGCAGCGTGCCGGCGAAATCGAGGCGCGGCAGCTGGAACACGAAGTCGCGCGTATCGTCGGCCACCTCCGGCGGCATGGCCGTCAACGCCGCCAGCACCGGCGCGTGCGGCGCCAGCATGCGGCCTTCGTGCAGGATGAAGGACAGCGCCGGCAGCTGGAGCACGACCACGGCGTCGACCCGGCGGCCGGCGTATTTCACGGCCAGCAGCTGGCGCAGTTGTTCGCGATACGCCGCTTGCGGATAGCGCAGCAGGTCCAGCGCTTCGACGTGGATGTCGACCAGCGGCACGCCATGCGCGTTCAGTTCGCGCATCATGCTGCTGATATAAAGTTCGATGCCGGTATTGCCGTAGTTGGTCGAGGCCAGTACCAGCACGCTCCTGGTAGGGGCCGCCGGCGCGGTGGCGGCGACTTGCGCGGCGCGGGCGTGGCCAAGGACGCCGCCGAAAACGCAGGCGCACAACAGCGCGGCCAGCCGGCGCCGATGTGCTGCGAACGTGAGGCACAAGACCTGGTGCAAGGACATCCATCCTCCCGACCGCGCTGCGGAACCGGCCACTGGCCGGCGCTGGTGAAGCTCGGACAGTGTAAATCGTAACCGTGCCGCTGTCACGGAGCGCTTGGCCGCCATGGTCCCGCTGTTGTCCCGGTGTCGCGGCATTGCGGCCGGTTTTTGCGCGCCCGGGGCCAGACTTGGTATCATGTCCGGCCACCGGCGCCACGCCGGTATTTTTTTTACAACGTCGGAGATTACGAATGACATTACGTCTGCTGCTGTTAGGGACCGCGATGGCGGCCACCGCGCTGGCGACCAGCACCGTGCTGGCCGCGCCGCGCGGTTTCACCGTCGAGGATATGGTCAACATGGAGCGCGTCGGCAGCCCGGTGCTGTCGCCCGACGCCACCAAGCTGGTCTACACGGTGCGCTCGACCAATATGGACAAGAACCGCGGCAACACGCAGCTGTGGATGCTCGACCTGCGCGCCGCCAAGCCGGTGCCGCAGCGCCTGACCCAGAATGACGCCAGCAGCAGCGATCCCGAATGGTCGCCGAGCGGCGACGCCATCTACTTCCTGTCCGCGCGCGCGGGCAGTTCGCAGGTGTGGCGCCTGCCCTTGAGCGGCGGCGAAGCGGCCAAGGTCACCGACCTGGCGCTCGACGTCGACAATTTCCGCCTCTCGCCGCAGGGCGACCGCCTGGCCCTGAGCCTGGCCGTCTACCGCGACTGCGCCGACCTGGCCTGCACCAAGGCGCGCCTCGACGAGAAAGCGAAGACCAAATCGAGCGGCCAGCTCTTCGACCGCGAATTCGTGCGCCACTGGGACACCTGGAACGACGGCCGCAACGCCGTGCTGTACTCGGCGCCCATCGATAGCACGGGCCGCGTCAGCGCCGCCCCGGTCAGCCTGACCGGCACCCTGGACGGCGACGTGCCGTCCAAGCCCTACGGCGACCACGAGGAATACCACTTCAGCCCCGACGGCAAAACCATCGTCTTCGCCGCGCGCATCGCCGGCCAGACCGAAGCCTGGTCGACCAACTTCGACGTCTACTCGGTGCCGGCCGCCGGCGGCGCGCCGCAAAACCTCACTGCCGACAATCCGGCCTGGGACAGCAATCCGATTTACTCGCCGGACGGCCGCACCCTGGCCTATCTGGCCATGACGCGGCCCGGCTTCGAGGCCGACCGCTTCCACATGGTGCTGATGGATGTCGCCACCGGCAAGAAGCACACGCTGGCCGACCAGTGGGACCGCTCCATCGCCAACTACAACTGGGCGCCGGACGGCAAATCGCTGCTGGTGACGGCCGACGACGTCGGCCAGCACCGCCTGTTCGCTATGGACGCGGCCAGCGGCAAGGTCACGCCGATCAGCGTGCCGGGCGCCGTCGCCGGCTTCGACGCCAAACACGATACGCTCATCATCGAGCAGGCCAAGTTGTCGTCGGCCGCGCAGCTGTTCAAGATGAAGCTCGGCGCCGACGCCGCCAAGGCCACCCAGCTGACGCACCTGAACGAACAGGCGCTGGCCGACGTGCGCTTCGGCGACTACGAGCAGTTTTCGTTCGAGGGCGCCAAGGGCGACATCGTGCACGGCTACGTGGTCAAGCCGTGGAACGCCAGGGCCGGTGAAAAATATCCGGTCGCCTTCCTGGTGCACGGCGGCCCGCAGGGCAGCTTCGGCAACTCGTGGAGCTACCGCTGGAATCCGCAGGTCTACGCCGGCGCCGGCTACGCCGCCGTGATGATCGATTTCCACGGTTCGACCGGCTACGGCCAGAAGTTCACGGACGCCATCAGCGGCGACTGGGGCGGCGCGCCGCTGGAAGACTTGAAAAAAGGCTTGGCCGCGGCGAGCGCGAAATTCCCGTGGCTGGACCGCGAGCGCAGCTGCGCGCTGGGCGCGTCCTACGGCGGCTATATGATGAACTGGATCGAGGGTAACTGGTCCGACGGCTTCCGCTGCATCGTCAACCACGACGGCGTGTTCGATAACCGCGGCATGGCTTACGCGTCGGAAGAGCAGTGGTTCGTCGAGTGGGAAAACGGCGGCACCTATTACGACGTGCCGGCCAACCACGAGAAATTCAACCCGGTCAACTACGTGAAAAACTGGAAGACCCCGATGCTGGTGGTGCAGGGCGACCTGGACTTCCGCATCCCGACCACGCAGGGCCTGGGCGCCTTCGACGCGCTGCAGCGCCGCGGCATCCCGAGCAAGCTGCTGTTCTTCCCCGATGAAAACCACTGGGTGCTGAAGCCGGCCAACTCGGTGCTGTGGCATCACACGGTGCTCAACTGGCTCGATACCTATCTGAAGCCGGAGCAGAAAAACTGACCGCTCGATAATAAAAAAACCGACGCCCGCCAGCCTCACCGCAGCGGGCGTTTTTCTGTCTAAATCATTTATCAAATAATCAAGGACATCGATTTGAAATCCATCGTTTCCCGCATCGCCGCGCTGGCCGTCGCCTCGGCCTTCCTCGTCAACGCCGGCGCCGCCGAAGCGCCGCGGGCCGCCAACAGCTATCTGTCGCAAGCCGATGCCGCCGCGCGTTCGGCCCGCGTCAGCAATGTCGACTACGTGCTGCAATTCGCGCTGACCGGCAAGGAGAGTTTTTCCGGCACCAGCGAACTGCATTTCGACTTGAACGACGCCGCCGCCGCGCTCACCATCGACCTCGATAAGGCCGACATCACGGCGCTGACCGTCAACGGCAAGAGCGTCGCGCCGCAGTACAACGGCTGGTTCCTGACGATCGCGCCGCAGGACCTGCGCCAGGGCCGCAACGTGGTCGCGGTCAGCTACACGCGCCTGCACAGCACCAACGGCGAAGGCCTGCACCGCATGGTCGACCCGGCCGACGGCAAGGTCTACACCTACTCGCACTTCGAGCCGGCCGCCGCGCACCAGATGTTCGCGCTGTTCGACCAGCCGGATTTGAAGGCCAGCTACCAGATCACGGTGACGGCACCGCCCGATTGGACCGTCATCTCGGCCAAGCGCGAAACGTCGGTGACGCCGGCCGGCGACTTCAAACGCTGGACCTTCCCGGCCACGAAAAAACTCAGTCCGTATAACTTCTCCATGCACGCCGGCCCGTACAAGGTCTGGGAAGACGACAGCGGCAAATATCCGATGCGGCTGTTCGCGCGCCAGTCGGTGGCCGCGCAGATCGCGCCGCAGCTGTGGTTCAACTACACCAAGGCCGGCCTGGCCTTCTTCGACGACTACTTCGGCGTGCCTTACCAGTGGGAGAAGTACGACCAGCTGCTGGTGCCGGATTTCCTCTACGGCGCGATGGAAAACTCGGCCGCGATCACCTTCGCCGAAGGCGGCTTCCTGCATTCGGAGGCGATGACGACGGCGCAGAGCGCGAGCCTGGCCGGCGTCATCATGCACGAGATGGCGCACCAGTGGTTCGGCGACCTGGTGACGATGAAGTGGTGGAACGGCTTGTGGCTCAACGAGAGCTTCGCCTCCTTCATGGGCACCCTGGGCACGGCCGAATCGACCGAGTTCAAAAACGAGTGGCAGCATTTTTATTCGACCCGCAAGCAGCAGGCCTATGCGGCCGACCAGCGCGTGACCACGCACCCGATCGAAGTGGCGGTGCCGTCGACGGCCAACGCCTTCGACAATATCGACGCCATCACCTACTCGAAAGGCGCGTCGACGCTGATGCAGCTGCGCCACCTGCTGGGCGCCGACGTGTTCCGCGAGGGCGTGCATAACTATCTGGTCAAGTACGCGTACCAGAACGCCACGCTCGATGACTTCATCGGCAGCCTGGGCGAAGCGGCCCACCGCGACCTCGGTCCGTGGACGCAGTAGTGGTTGTACCAGGCCGGCGTCGACGGCATCGAGGCCAAATACAGCTGCGCCGGCGGCAAGATCGCCGGCTTCACGCTGCATCAAACGGCCACCGCCGCGCTGCCGACGCTGCGCGAACAGCGCGTGCAGGTGGCCGCCTTCAAGCTGGCGGGCGGCAAGCTGGCGCTGACCAACAACGTCGCCGTCACCTACCAGGGCGAGAACACGGCGGTGCCGGAATTGAACGGCGCGGCCTGTCCCGATCTGGTCTATCCGAATTATCAGGACTGGGGTTTTGTGAAGGTGCAGCTGGACCCGCGTTCGTTCGCGACGGCGCGTAAGGACTTGGGCAAGGTGGCCGATCCGCTGCTGCGCTCCATGCTGTGGCAAAGCCTGTGGGACCGCGTGCGCGATGGCCATCTGCCGCTCAACGATTTTCTGGCCACGGTGATGGCCAACCTGCCGGCCGA
>NZ_JANXMI010000009.1 GCF_025354735.1 Rugamonas sp. | reverse complement strand
CTCCGGCTGTCCGCACAATTCGTCGACCAAGGTGCCCGAAGGTTCGCGCGCGCTGGCCGGCATCGGCTGCCACTACATGGTGCTGTGGATGGACCGCGAAACGTCGACCTTCACGCACATGGGCGCCGAGGGCGTGACCTGGGTCGGCCAGGCCCCGTTCACGAACGAGAAGCACGTCTTCACCAACCTGGGCGACGGCACCTACTTCCACTCGGGTATCCTGGCGATCCGCGCGGCGGTGGCGGCCAAGGTCAACATCACCTATAAAATCCTGTTCAACGACGCCGTCGCCATGACCGGCGGCCAGGCCTTCGACGGCCCGCTCGATCCCGGCATGATCTCGCGCCAGATCGCGGCCGAAGGCGTCGGCCCCATCATCGTCGTCACCGATGAACCGGAAAAATATCCGGCCGATTACAAATGGGCCGAAGGCGTCACCGTGCGCCACCGCTCGGAACTGATGGACGTGCAGCGCGAACTGCGCGACCAGCCCGGCGTGTCGGCCATGATCTACGACCAGACCTGCGCCTCCGAGAAGCGCCGCCGCCGGAAAAAAGGCGAATACCCCGACCCGGCCAAACGCGCCGTCATCAACGAAGCCGTCTGCGAAGGCTGCGGCGACTGTTCCGTGCAGTCGAACTGCCTGTCGGTCGAGCCGCTGGAAACGGACCTGGGCCGCAAGCGCCAGATCAACCAGTCGTCCTGCAACAAGGACTTTTCGTGCACCACCGGTTTCTGCCCGAGCTTCGTGACGGTGGAAGGCGGCGCGCTGAAAAAGCCGAAGAAGGCCGTCGCCGCCAGCGCCGCCGGTGAAGCCGCCGCTCCGCCTTTGCCGATGCCGGCGATCCCGTCGACCGCGCAGCCGTTCGGCATTCTCATCACCGGCATCGGCGGCACCGGCGAGGTCACCGTCGGTCAGATATTGGCGATGGCGGCCCACGTCGAAGGCAAGGGCGCCGTGGTGCTGGACATGAGCGGCCTGGCGCAAAAAGGCGGGCCGGTGATGTCGCACGTGCGCCTGGCCGACAAGCAGGCCGATTTGCATTCGACCCGCGTCGGCACCGGCAGCGCCGACCTGGTGATCGGCTGCGACCTGATCGTCACCGCCAGCCGCGACGCCCTGTCGCGCATGGGCGAGGGCCGCACCTACGCCACCATCAACTCGACCGGCTCGTCGACGGCGGCCTTCGTCAAGAACCCGGACTGGCAATTCCCGGCGGCGTCGTCGAAGGGTGAAATCGTCAAGGCCTGCGGCGACGACCATGTCGAATTCGTCGACGCCGGCCAGATCGCCACCGCGCTGATGGGCGACTCCATCGCCACCAATATGTTCATGCTCGGCTACGCCTTCCAGAAGGGCCGCGTGCCGCTGGCGGAAGCGTCTATCCTGCGCGCCATCGAATTGAACGGCGTGTCGGTCGCCTTCAACGTCGCCGCCTTCAACTGGGGCCGCAGCGCCGCGCACGACCTGGCGTCGGTGGTGAAGATGACGACGCCGGCCAAGGTGATCGAATTCAAGCGCATCCAGACCCTCGACGACATCGTCGAAAAGCGGGTAGAACTGCTGACGGCCTACCAGGACGCGAATTATGCTAAACAGTATAAATCGTTTGTCGACCAGGTCCGCGCCGAGGAGGCCAGGCTCGGCAAGAGCACGCGTTTGAGCGAGGCGGTGGCGCGCTACTACTACAAGCTGATGGCGTACAAGGACGAATACGAAGTCGCCCGCCTGTACACCGACGGCGCGTTCAAGGAGAAAATCGCCGGCATGTTCGAGGGCGACATCACCTTGAAATTCCATTTGGCGCCGCCGCTGTTCGCCAAGCGCGACAGCCAGGGCCAGCTCATCAAGCAGGAATTCGGGCCATGGATGATGAAGGCCTTCGGCCTGCTGGCCAAGTTCAAGGGCCTGCGCGGCGGCGCGCTCGACGTCTTCGGCCACACCGCCGAACGCAAGATGGAACGGGCGCTGATCGTCGAGTATCGCCAGACGGTGGCGGCGCTGCTGCCGAAACTGACGGCCGATAATCTGTCGCAGGCGGTGGCCATCGCCAGCATCCCGGAAGATATCCGCGGCTATGGCCACGTCAAGGAGCGCCACTTCAAGGCCGCCAAGCAGAAGGAAGCGGCGCTGATCGCGGCCTTCAATGCGCCGCCGGTGATCGCAGCGGCGGGCGAGGAGCATCACGCGGCATAAATCTTTACGCGCCAAGCGCAAGGGCGGCCACATAGGGCCGCCCTTTTTGGTTAACGTGTTCGCTTCTTCAAAAATCATATAAAAAAAGCGCGTAACTTTTCGTTCGCGTTTCGTATTCAGCTTGATATCTTTGCGCTTTTTTAAACGCAGAGAGTTCAATGAAGACGATCCAACTCCAACCGTTGCCGGCGGACCGGCTCGCGCTGTTGTGCAGTTCTCCATGGCGGGCGCAAACGCCGGCGCCGGATGGCGCTGCCACGGCGGCCGCGAACGCGCAGGCCGTCGTCATCACTTCGGTGCCTGAGCTGGCGGTAGCGGCAAGCTTGCAAAGCCGACTATAATTTCCGGCATCTCCGGCGCGGCTCGCGCCGGACTTTCCCACCATCGCCGGAGCCTGATTCATGATTCGTTCTGCCTTACTGCTTGCCCTGTCCACCTCCGCCGTTTCCATTTCCGCTTGCGCCGCGCCGATGGCGCACGCCGCGCCCGACCTGAGCACCATCGCTGAACGCTCCCGCTTCCAAAGCACCGGCCATTACGACGAGGTGATCGCGCTGTGCGCCAAATTCCAGAAGGCGTATCCGAAACAGGTGCGCTGCTTTGAATTCGGCCGCACGCCGGAAGGCCGGCCGATGCTGGCGCTGGCCGTCTCGCGCACCGGCGCGCTGACGGCGCAGCAGGCGCGCCGGCGCGGCCTGCCGGTGCTGCTGATCCAGGGCGGCATCCACGCCGGTGAAATCGACGGCAAGGACGCCGGCTTCCTGGCGCTGCGCGAGGCGCTGGAAAACCAGGCGGCGCCGGGCGCGCTGGACCAGCAGGTGCTGTTGTTCGTCCCCGTCTTCAACGTCGACGGCCACGAACGTTTCGGCAAATGGAACCGCCCGAACCAGCGCGGCCCGGTCGAAATGGGCTGGCGCACGACGGCGCAGAACTACAACCTCAATCGCGACTACGTCAAGGCCGACGCGCCCGAGATGCAGGCCATGCTGGCGCTGGTGAACGACTGGGATCCGCTGGCCTATGTCGACCTGCACGTGACCGACGGCGCCAAGTTCCAGCCCGACGTGTCGATCCAGGTCGAGCCGGTGCACGGCGGCGACGAGTTGCTCAGGCAGGCCGGCGGCGCGCTGCAAAATGCCGTCATGGCCGACCTGAAAAAGCAGGGCTCCGATCCGAAGCCGTATTACATTGCGTTCGCCGAGGAGGACAACCCGGCCTCCGGCTTCATGGACAGCATGTCGACGCCGCGTTTTTCAACCGGCTATTTCCCGCTGCGTAACCGCCTCGCCATGCTGGTCGAAACCCACTCGTGGAAGGATTATCCGACCCGCGTGCGCATCACGCACAACGCCATCGTCTCGCTGCTGTCGCAAATGGCCGAGCATGGCCGGGAGTGGAGCAAGATGGCGCGCGAGGCCGACGCCCGCGCGGCCGCCCTGAACGGCGCCGCCGTGCCGCTGACGTATAAAACGACGGACAAGGTCAGCACCATCGAATTCGCCGGCTACGAATACACGCGCAGCAAATCCGACGTTTCCGGCGGCCCGATGACGCACTACGACGAGAGCAAGCCGCAAGTGTGGACCGTGCCGCTGCGCGACGAAGTGGTGCCGGACTTGCTGGTGGCCGCGCCGCGGGGCGGCTATCTGGTGCCGGCCGCGCAGGCCGCATGGGTGGGCGCCAAGCTCAAGGAACACGGCATCAGCTTCAAGGTGCTGGCGGCCGATCTGGGCAAGGTCGATGTCGAGACCTTCCGTGCCGAGAAGACCACGTTCGGCAAGCAGTCGTTCGAGGGCCATCAGGCGCTGAAGGTGGAGGGCGAGTGGCAGCATGATGCGCGCAGCGTCGGCAAGGGCGCGCTGTTCGTGCCGATCGCGCAGGCCAAGTCGCGGCTGGTGATGACGATGCTGGAGCCGCGCGTCGACGATTCGCTGCTGGGCTGGGGCTATTTCAACAACGCCTTCGAGCGCAAGGAATACATGGAGGAGTATGTGGCCGAAGACGTCGCGCGTGAACAGCTGGCGGCCGATCCGGCGCTGGCCGCCGCCTTCCAGCAAAAGCTCGCCAGCGATCCGGCCTTCGCCGCCAACCCGCAGGCGCGGCTGGAATTCTTCGCCCGCCGCCACGCGTCGTGGGACGAGCGCTTCAATCTCTATCCGGTGATGCGGACGGCGCAGAAGCTGTAACGATGTTCGTGCGCGCCCCTGTCGGTGAGCGACGGGGGGCGCGCTATCGTTTGCGCGCCGTGTGCCAAACTTGGAGAATTTCTATTCTGTCGTTCTTGATGCGATAGACCAGCAGATAGTGGCGATGAACGACCAACTCACGCACGCCAGCAACAACTTCTCCGCCAAGAAATGGTGTGGTGCTCAGCAGCGGGCCTTGATCGCTTGCACCAGCAAGTTCGCCGCAACAGGCTGGTCGGCAGCGATGAATTCGGCGATTTTGTCCAGACCGGACAGCGCGCGCTTGGACCAAATGAGCGGGAAATTATGCGTCATAGCGGCTCAATACCGCGTTGACTTCTTCGTCCGATGCGAATTCACCGCGATCTGCCGCGGCTATCGCTTCCGCCAGATCCGCCAATTGTGGCGAGCGCCATGCCACATAGTGCTTGAGCGCGTCCTGCGCGATCAGGGCCAGCGATTGGCCCGGAAGCGCCGCGAGTTCGTGCAGCTTGTGCTCAAGCTCGGGTGTTAGCTCGACTGCGATATGCACTGTTCTGCTCATGGCGTTCTCCATCGACCGGACTGAAATTATACGCCGCACCCATGGCGGTGCGGCGCCGCCGCCTTGATACAGCTCAGTTGATCTCAGTTGATCTATATCGTTTATACCGATTGCAGCGGGATCATGCCCGGCATCGTGGTCGGCGTCGAGCAGGGCTCGTCGTCGAAGGCGATATCGCCCAGCGGGCTGGCGACGCCGTCCGCTTTCAGGTCGGCGAAGCCGAACAGCTCGCGGTCCATCAGGTGCGACGGCACCACCGTCGACAGCGCCGAGAAGATGCTTTCCACGCGGCCGGGGAATTTCTTGTCCCAGTCGCGCATCATGGCCTTGATCTGCTTGCGCTGCAAATTCTCCTGCGAGCCGCACAGGTCGCACGGGATGATGGGGAAGCCCTTCACTTCGGCGTAGCGCTGCGTGTCCGCCTCCTTCACGTAGGCCAGCGGGCGGATCACGACGTGCTTGCCGTCGTCCGATTGCAGCTTGGCCGGCATGCCTTTGAGCTTGCCGCCGAAGAACATATTGAGGAAGAAGGTTTCCAGGATGTCGTCGCGGTGGTGGCCGAGCGCGATCTTGGTCGCGCCCAGTTCATCGGCCACGCGGTACAAAATGCCGCGCCGCAGCCGCGAGCACAGCGAACAGGTGGTCTTGCCTTCCGGGATCAGGCGCTTGACGATGCTGTAGGTGTCCTGGTTCTCGATGTGGAAGGCCACGCCCAGTTCCGTCAGATAGGCCGGCAGGATGTGGTCGGGGAAGTTGGGCTGCTTTTGATCGAGGTTG
>NZ_JANXMI010000006.1 GCF_025354735.1 Rugamonas sp. | reverse complement strand
CCTTCATCGACGTAGGCGCCGATGTTGACGTAGGACGGCATCAGCACCACGTTTTTGGCGATGAAGGAGCCGCGGCGCGCGACGGCCGGCGGCACCACGCGGAAGCCGCCCTTGGCGAAATCTTCGGCGGTGTAGTTGGCGAACTTGGTCGGTACTTTGTCGTAGAACTGCATGGTGCCGTCGGACGGCATGGCGACGTTGTTCTCAAGACGGAACGACAGCAGCACGGCCTTCTTGACCCATTGATGGACGACCCAGGCGCCGCTGGCCTTGTCGGCCACGCGGATGGTGCCGGCGTCGAGGCCCGCGATCACATGCGAGACGGCGTCGCGCAGTTCGGCGCCGCCGTTGCCTGGATTGATCTCGGCGCGGTTGTCCCAGGCCTGGTCGATGATGTTCTGAAGTTGTTGGGTCATGATCTTTTAAATCTTTTAAATGAATGAAATGAGGGGGGCGAAAATTAACGCGACAAATTATCGAGCCAATGCCGTGCAAAACTGGACGATGCGCCGCGCCGCTTCGAGGCCTTCTTCGGCCTCCGCCACCAGCGCCATGCGGACCCGGTTGCGGCCCGGATTGAGGCCGTGGGCATCGCGCGCAAGATAGCTGCCCGGCAGGACGGTGACATTATATTCGGCGTACAGGCGCTGCGCGAATTCGGTGTCGGACAAACCGGTCCGGCTGACGTCGGCCCACAAATAAAAGCCGGCGTCGGGCAGCTCCACCCGCAACACCGTTTGCAGCAGCGGCGTGATGGCGGCGAACTTGGCGCGGTACTTGGCGCGGTTTTCTTCGACGTGGCGCTCGTCGTTCCAGGCCGCCACCGACGCCGCCTGCACGGCGGGGTTCATGGCGCCACCGTGATAGGTGCGGTACAGCAGGAATTTTTTCAGCACCTCGGCGTCGCCGGCGACGAAGCCGGAGCGCATGCCCGGCACGTTGGAGCGCTTCGACAGGCTGGAAAACACCACCAGCCGCGCGTAGGGCCGTTCGATGGTCGACAGGCCCAGCGTGTGGGCCGCTTCCAGCGCGCCCAGGGGCGCATGGTCGCCGTGGTAAATCTCGGAATAGCACTCGTCGGCGGCGATGATGAAGTCGTGGCGCTCGGACAGCGCGAACAAATTCTCCCAGTCCGTCAGCGTCAGCGTGGCGCCGGTCGGATTGCCGGGCGAGCAGAGGAACAGCAGCCGCACCCGTTGCCACACGGCGGCCGGCACGCTGTCGTAGTCGCAGCCGAAATTGCGCGCCGGGTCGGAGTTGACGAAGTAGGGTTCGGCGCCGGCCAGATAGGCCGCGCCTTCGTAAATCTGGTAAAACGGATTCGGGCACACCACCAGCGATTTCGCGGCCGGGTCGATCACCGTTTGCGCCAGCGCGAACAGCGCCTCGCGCGAGCCGTTCACCGGCAGCACCTGGGTGGCCGGGTTCAGCGCGGGCAGGCCGTAGCGCCGTTCCAGCCAGCCGGCGATGGCGCCGCGCAGCGCGTCCGAACCGAGGGTGGTCGGATAGCTGGCCAGGCCGCCGATATGGTCGACCAGCGCCTGCTCGATAAAGGCCGGCGTTGGATGTTTGGGTTCGCCCATCCCCAGGCTGATCGCGCTGTGCGCGGGGCTGGCGTCAACCTGCGCGAACAGCTGGCGTAGTTTTTCGAACGGATAGGGTTGCAGTTTGTCGAGATGTGGATTCACGGGACGGGCCAAAAGCGGTTGAAGGGATAGCTTTGCGGAGTGCCGGCGCGGTCCGCGCGCAGCCGCTCATTATAGCGCCGTTGCAGGGCCTCTGGTGCGTTGCAGCAGCGCCGATATGGCGCGAATTTGACGCCGCCGCGCGGATTGCTGAGTATTTTTATAAAGTGTAGCAATACACAACATCGTGTCATAATTCGCACTCGCGCGCGTCAAGGTCACGATCCCCGTCACGGTCACCTACAATCGACAAGGACTATCATGGAGCCCACACTCGCCGCCCCGGAGCCGGATAAGGATACGGACACGGTGCTGCTCGACGCGGTCGTCACCAGGCGCGCCATGTACGGCCGCCTGACGGTCGGCCTGCTGCAAGGCCTGCTGCTGTATGGCCTGTACCGCAGCGCGAACGGCGCGGCCTGGCCGTCCGGCGAACCCTATCTGTTCGTGCCGCTGCTGCTGATCGGCGTGATGCTGCCGCTGCTGTTCATCTCCGCCCTCGGCCACCTCGACGCCCGCCGCGCCGCGATCTGGATCGGCATCGCCGCCGCCGTCATGGCCGGCCTGGCGCTGCACGACGTCTGGCGCGACGGCGCCGGCGCGCAGATCATGCCGTTCGCGGCGCAGGGCCGCGCGCGCATGCCATCGGGCCAGCTGTTCTTTTTCGGCGCCGGCTTTTTCTACATCGCGCACGCGCTGGTGCTGGCGGCCGCCATCGACGGCCGCCGCATCGCGCGCTACGCCACTTACTTCGAGGTGGCGTGGACGCTGATGATACAGCTCCAGTTCTCGGCCATGTTCGTCGGCGTACTGTGGCTGGTGCTGTGGCTCGGTTCTTCGCTGTTCATGCTGCTGCGGCTCGATTTCCTCAAGCTGCTGATCGCGCAGTCGTGGTTCGTGGTGCCGGTGACCTGCTTCGCCTTTTCCTGCGCCATGCACATCACCGACGTGCGGCCGGCCATCGTGCGCGGCATCCGCACGCTGGTGCTGGTGCTGATGTCGTGGCTGCTGCCGGTGACGACGCTGATCGTGGCCGGTTTCCTGTGCACGCTGCCGTTCACCGGCCTCGAAGCGCTGTGGCAAACCCGCCATGCGTCGTCGGTGCTGCT
>NZ_JANXMI010000005.1 GCF_025354735.1 Rugamonas sp. | reverse complement strand
ATGCCCCTCTCGAAACCGTGGTCTGACCCCGTTTGAGTTGGCCGGCGATCAGCCGCGCAAACCGTCACCCCTCGCCGCGCACCTTGCTCAGCGCGCGCCGGTCTTGCCGGGTCGGGCGGCCCTTGTAGTCGGCGCCCGGTTCGCGGAACAGCTTGCGGTGCTCGCCGGCGGCCAGGCGGCGCGCGACGCTGGCGGCCGTTTCCTCGTACAGCTGGCGCGCGATGGGCGCGGCGGCGCGCACGTCGGACATGCCCAGCACGGCCACGTCCCACTGATCGGCGCCATTGTCGATGAACAGCTCGTCGCCGATGCGCAAGGTGCGCGCCGGCTTGACCTTGTCGCCGCCGACCTTGACCTTGCCGCTGTCGACGGCGTCCGTGGCCAGCGAACGGGTTTTAAAGAAGCGCGCGGCCCACAACCACTTATCGATCCTGATATTGTCGCTCAAGCGTATTTCCCCACAGAAAAAACGCGCATCAGCAGCTTGTAAAACACGAACGCCACTTCGTAACCGATGCGCCGGAACCGGCCGACATGCTCAAAGTCCTGCGGATGGACGACCACACCGTCGGCGACGGCCAGCTCGATCTGCTCGCGCAGGCTGTGGGCGAAGGCGGCGTCCTTGATGACGACGTTCGCCTCCTGGTTCAAAAACAGGCTCAGGCCGTCGACATTGCTGGAGCCGACCGTGGCCCAGTCGTCGTCGATGACGGCGACCTTGGCGTGCAGCTGCGTCTTGTGATATTCCACCACTTTGACGCCGGCCGCAAGCAGCTTCGGATAAAACGAGTGGGCCACGGCGTCCTGCAACCAGATTTCGCCGACGCCGATCAAGAGCACCACCTCGACGCCGCGCTCGGCCGCCCGCGCCAGCGCGTGGCGGAATTTGCGGCCCGGCGCGAAATAGGGATTGGCCAGCAGCACGCTCTTGCGCGCCTTGCCCAGCGCCTGCAGATAGGCGCGCTGGATGGCGACGCGGTTGCGCAGATTGTCGCGCACCACGAAGCCGGCCTGCACCGTGCTTTGGGCCGCGATCTTGTTCACCTTGCGCAGCTCGCGGTACAGGCGCACGCGCTTGAACAGGCCCATCTTGCCCAGCCGCGCCCACTGCGCCTGCGCCTCCTGCTCGATGGCCGCCACCAGCGGCCCGCGCACGGCGACGGCGAAGTCCCAGCGCGGCGCCGTCAGCGCGACGCTGTGGTCGTAGTCGCAGAACATGTCGTCGTTGATGTTGATGCCGCCGACGAAGGCGACCTGGCGGTCGACCACGCAAATCTTGCGGTGGGTGCGCGTGACGCCGCGCCGGAACCAGGGGTTGAAGACGCGGTGCTCGACCGTCGCCTCCAGCAGCTGCGCGTGCATGGCCTTGACGCGGGCGTTGCCGGTGCCGAACCAGTCGGTAATCATGCGCACCACGACGCCGCGCCGCGCCGCCGCCATCAACGCGTTCTGCACCCGCTGGCCGGTGTCGTCGCCGGCGAAGATATAGGTCTCGAAATAGATTTCGTACTGCGCCGCCTCGATGGCCTCTATCAGCGCCGGGAAATAGTCGGTGCCGGAGCGTAGCAGCGTGACTTCATTGTCGGCGAGGAAGGTGACTGGGCGCATGGCGCTTTCTAGAGCAGGGTCAGGGACGAGACGATGGGCGCGTGGTCGGACAATTTGGCCCACAGCGTGCCGTGCATCACCTCGGCGTGGTCGACCTGGAAACCGCGCACGTAGATGCGGTCGAGCCGGAAGAAAGGCAGCGCGGCCGGGAAGGTGCGGGCCGGCGTGGGCGCGCCCTTGCCCGGCGTGAGCGCGCGCACCAGTTCGTCGAAGGCGTTGCTGGAGCCGATCTGGTCGAACACCTCGACCACGCCGAGCGCGCGGCGCAGCTGGTCGCCGAGCGTGTTGCGCCAGTCGTTGAAGTCGCCGGCGATGATGACCGGCTCGTTGTTCGGCGCCGACGCCATCACGGCCTCGATCAGGGCCGTCGTCTGGCGCCCGCGCCCGCCGGCGAACAGGCCCAGGTGGACCACATAGCAGTGGACCTGGGCCTTGGGCGTGTCGAGCACGCAGTGCAGGATGCCGCGCTGTTCGTAGGCGTGGTCGGAGACGTCGTGGTTCTGCGTTTGCGCGATGGGGAAGGCGCTCAGGAGCGCGTTGCCGTGGTGGCCGTGGTCGTAGACCGCGTTCATGCCGTAGGCCGTGTGGGCGTGGCGCGATTCGCCGGCCAGGAA
This sequence comes from Rugamonas sp., assembly GCF_025354735.1. Taxonomy (GTDB): domain Bacteria; phylum Pseudomonadota; class Gammaproteobacteria; order Burkholderiales; family Burkholderiaceae_D; genus Rugamonas. The sequence continues at coordinate 17,016 of NZ_JANXMI010000005.1, read as the reverse complement.
CTCGTGCTGCGCCGCCTGCGGCCAGTGCTTGTGGCCGTGGTGCTCGGCGCCGTACTGGGCCGCGTTCAAGTCGTGCCGCCCCTGCACTTCCTGGAGGAAGACGACGTCGGCGTCGAACAGGCCGATGGCCTGCTTGAGCGCCAGCACGCGCGGCTCGCTGCGGATGGCGGAGACACCTTTATGGATGTTGTAAGTGGCGACGCGAATTTTCATGGGAACATTCTAACCCCATACGGCCGGCGGCCGTCACACGCCACCCGGGTCGGCCGGGACTTTTACGCGATCGGCCTGACGGTGCCGTCGCGATGCCCCATCAAAAGATGTTCGACGCCGCTATCTTCATGCCGTGCTTCCCAGCGCCGGCCCTGACCGCCACCGCTGAAAATATAGCCGCCGCGTTGTTGCCGGCGCCCGCTCGTGGCGGCGCAGCGTCAGCGCAAATGGCGGGGCAGCTGCAAGATCGCCTCCGCATTCGACGACGAGAAGCACAGATCGGCCGCGTCCAGATACGGCAGCCACTGGTAATTGAGGTGCTCGCGCGGGCTGAGGGTGACGGCGGTGTCGCGCGGCACCTGGACGCTGAAGACGTGCTCGGTGTTCTCCGTCACGCCGGGCGCGTAGCGGTGGCGCCAGACCGGATATATCGTGTAGACGTTGGCCAGCCGCCAGTCGCGCAGCGCGATGGCGGCGCCGTCGGCGACGATGCCGGTTTCCTCGAACAGCTCGCGCGCGGCGGTGACCGGCAGCGCTTCGTCCGGCGCGTCGAGCGAGCCGGTGACGGACTGCCAGTAGCCGGGCCGGTCGGCGCGTTCGATCAGCAAGACTTCCAGCGCGGCGGTGTGGATCACCACCAGCACAGACTCGGGGATTTTGTAGGCCATGCTCAAGGTTGAAGTTGGTTCAAGCGCAGTATACATTTATCGGCCGGCGCGCACGCCCGGCAAAGAAAAAGGCGCGGTCGCCCGCGCCTTTTCGGCATCACATAGTCACCGCGTGACGGTGTCGCCCATCACGCGCGGCGCTTAGCCGGCCACCTTGGGCTCGACGGCGCGCAGGCGGATGTGCAGCTCTTTCAACTGCTTCTCGTCCACTTCCGACGGCGCGTGGGTCAGCAGATCCTGGGCGCGCTGGGTTTTCGGGAAGGCGATCACGTCGCGGATCGAATCGGAACCGGTCATCATGGTGACGATGCGGTCCAGGCCGAAGGCCAGGCCACCGTGCGGCGGCGCGCCGTATTGCAGCGCGTCGAGCAGGAAGCCGAACTTCAGGCGCGCTTCGTCGGCGTCGATCTTCAGCGCGCGGAACACTTTCGACTGCACTTCCTCGCGGTGGATACGGATCGAACCGCCGCCCAGTTCCCAGCCGTTCAAGACCATGTCGTAGGCCTTGGCGATGCAGGCGCCGGGGTTCGTTTCCAGCATGTCTTCATGGCCGTCTTTCGGCGCCGTGAAGGGATGGTGGGTCGCGGTCCAGCGGTTGTTGTCTTCGTCGAATTCGAACATCGGGAAGTCGACCACCCACAACGGCTTCCAGACGTCGTCGAACAGGCCGGCCTTCTTGCCCAATTCGCTGTGGCCGATCTTCACGCGCAGCGCGCCGATGGCGTCGTTGACGACCTTGGCCTTGTCGGCGCCGAAGAAGATCAGGTCGCCGTCCTGGGCGCCGGTGCGGGTCAGAATTTCATTGAGCGCGGCGTCGTGCAGCGACTTGACGATAGGCGACTGCAGGCCTTCGCGGCCCTTGGACAGGTCGTTGACCTTGATGTAGGCCAGGCCCTTGGCGCCGTAGATGGCGACGAACTGGGTGTAGGCGTCGATCTCGGAACGCGGCATGGAGCCGCCCTGCGGCACGCGCAGGCCGACCACGCGGCCGCCTTCCATGTTGGCGGCGCCGGCGAAGATCTTGAACTCGACGTCCTTGAGCACGTCGGTCAGTTCGGTGAAGGCCAGCTTGACGCGCATGTCCGGCTTGTCCGAACCATAGCTGCCCATCGCTTCGGCGTAGTCCATGACCGGGAAGGGGTTGGGCAGTTCGATGGCCAGGGTGTTCTTGAAGACGATGCGTATCATTTCCTCGAACAGGTCGCGGATTTCCTGCTCGTTCAGGAACGACGTTTCGCAGTCGATCTGGGTGAATTCGGGCTGGCGGTCGGCGCGCAGGTCTTCGTCGCGGAAGCACTTGGTGATCTGGTAGTAGCGGTCGAAGTTGGCCACCATCAGCAGCTGCTTGAACAGCTGCGGCGACTGCGGCAGCGCGAAGAAGTGGCCGGCGTTGACGCGCGACGGCACCAGGTAGTCGCGCGCGCCTTCCGGGGTCGACTTGGTCAGCATCGGCGTTTCGATGTCGATGAAGCCCAGGTTGTCGAGGTATTTACGCACTTCCATCGTCACCTTGTAGCGCAGGCGCAGATTGTTTTGCATCTGCGGGCGGCGCAGGTCGAGCACGCGGTGGGTCAGACGGGTGGTTTCGGACAGGTTGTCGTCGTCCAATTGGAACGGCACGGCCACCGACGGGTTGAGCACTTCCAGCTGCGCGCACACCACTTCGATCTTGCCCGACTTGAGGTTGCTGTTGACGGTGCCGGACAGGCGGTCTTTGACGACGCCGGTCACGCGCAGGCAGAACTCGTTGCGCACGCCTTCGGCGGCCTTGAAGACTTCGGCCTGTTCCGGATTGCAGACGATCTGCACCAGGCCTTCGCGGTCGCGCAGGTCGATGAAGATGACGCCGCCGTGGTCGCGGCGACGGTGTACCCAGCCGCACAGGCTGACGGTTTGGCCAAGCAGCGCTTCATCGGTGAGGCCGCAGTAGTGAGTACGCATTGAGGACATGTTATTTCTCAGTTCAGGTGGGTTATTCAATGGCCGCCGGCCCCGTCTCCGCGGGGCCGCGCAACTTCATACTGTGTTGATACCGTTTATATCGTTTATATCGTTTATATCGTTTAAACTTTTCAGTGCGGTGATGCTTCGCTTACTTGTCGTTGGCGGCGACGTGCGGCACGTGTTCCGGCGCCACCACGCCCATCGAGACGATGTACTTGAGGGCGGCGTCGACGCTCATGTCGAGCTCGACCACGTCCTTGCGCGCCAGCATCAGGAAAAAGCCCGAGGTCGGATTCGGCGTCGTCGGCACGTAGACGCTGACATAGTCGCCGACCAGGTGGTTCTTGACGTCGCCGCCCGGCACGCCGGTCAAGAAGGCGATGGTCCACGAATTCTGGTGCGGATACGGGATCAGCACGGCCTTGCGGAAGGCGTTGCCGGACGACGAGAACAGCGTGTCCGACACTTGCTTGACGCTGCCGTACAGCGAGCTCACCACGGGAATCCGTTGCAGCAGCTTTTCCCACAGCTTGACGATGTAGTTGCCGACCAGGTTGTTGGTCAGCAGGCCGGTCACGAAGACGATGACGACGGTCAGCATCGTGCCCAGGCCGGGAATGTCGAAACCGATCAGCGTGTGCGGCTGCCAGCGCTCCGGCACGAACAGCAACGATTGATCCATGGTGCTGATGACCAGATTCAGTACCCAGGCGGTGATCGCCAGCGGCACCAAAATCAGCAATCCGGTAATGAAGTATTTGCGCATCAGGTTCTCAAAGGTGGTGATACGGTGGCGGCCGGCGCGTCGAGACCGGGCGGCGACGGCGCGCGCGCCCGGCCCGGTCAGTCCTTGCTCGGCGTGCTGGCGGGGCTGGCGGCCGGCGCGCTGGCCGGCGCGTCCGCTTTCGGCGCCTCGGCCTTGGCGGCGCCATCGGCCGGGCCGGTGGAGATGCCGGTCGCCGGCGGCGTGCCGCCACGGAAATCGGTGGCATACCAGCCGGTGCCCTTCAATTGGAAGCCGGCGGCGGTCAGTTGTTTCTTAAACGACGGCTTGCCGCAAGACAGGCAAACAGTCAGCTGCGGGTCGGAGATTTTTTGCAAAACATCCTTGGCAAAGCCACATTCCTCGCAACGGTAAGCGTAGATCGGCATCTATTACTCCGCAAAAATCATCAAAAACCCTGAATTATAAAGCTTTTTTACCGCCCGGCGCGGCTTTCCGGCGCCCGCCCCCCACGGGCCGCCGCAAAAGCGGCCGCCCGCGCGCCCATCGCGCCGATGCGCCATGGCAACGATTGAAAAAAACTATTCGCCAGCTTCCTCGCTGGCATGTTTTGATGCTTACCAACAACCGTCAGATTTCCCCATCCCTGTGATCGACGCCATCCACGCCGTCCCTGAACCGCGACGCACCGAGCGCCACCTCAGACACAGGATCATCATGCACAAGCAACTCATCAGCGGCCTCCTCATGGCCGCCGCATTAGCGCCCGCCGGCGCCGCTTCCCTGCCGGGCCAGCCGGCGCCGCAAGACCAGGTGCACCGCCGCACCATCATGCTGTGCATGTTGCTGGGCATAGGGCTGCGCGGCCTCAAGCGCCGCGCGTTGATGCCGAACGGGGAGCATCCCCGGTCCGCGCCGGCTCGCAGCACGACCACGACCAACACGGCTCAAACGACTAGAACGCGCCAAAACGGCTGAAACGGCCGCCAGCAAGGCGGCCGCCGCTCAAAAACCGTGGCGCCAGCGCGCGTACAGTTGCAGGCCCAGCATGCCGATCACGAAGGCGCCGGCGAAATACACGGCCAGGCTGATGAGCCGGTTGGTGCGGCGCTGCTCGACGATCAATTCGCGCAGCAGCTCGCCGTCGTTGGACGGCGCCTCGCCGCCCTGTAGCAGCGCGCGGTGCACCAGGCGCGGCAGTTGCGGGATGATGTGTCCGTAGCGCGGCGCCTCGGCCTTCAGCCGTTCCCACAAGCCCTTCCAGCCGACCTGCTCGGCCATCCATTTTTCCAGATAGGGCTTGGCGGTCTTCCACAGGTCGAGGTCGGGATCGAGCTGGCGGCCCAGGCCTTCGATATTGAGCAGCGTCTTCTGCAGCAGCACCAGCTGCGGCTGCACTTCGACGTTGAAGCGGCGCGAGGTCTGGAACAGGCGCAGCAGGATCTGGCCGAAGGAGATGTCCTTCAGCGGACGGTCGAAGATCGGTTCGCAGCAGGCGCGCACGGCCGATTCGAGCTCGTCGACGCGGGTCTCCTTCGGCGCCCAGCCCGATTCGATGTGGGCCTCGGCCACGCGCTTGTAGTCGCGCCGGAAGAAGGCGAGGAAATTCTGCGACAGATAATCCTTGTCGAAGTCGTTGAGGGTGCCGACGATGCCGAAGTCGAGCGCGATATAGCGGCCGAAGGTGGCCGGGTCGATCGAGACCAGGATATTGCCCGGATGCATATCAGCGTGGAAGAAGCCGTCGCGGAACACTTGTGTGAAGAAGATTTCGACGCCGTCGCTGGAGAGCTTTTTCAGGTCGACGCCGGCCGCCTCCAGGCGGTCGATCTGCGACACCGGTATGCCGTGCATGCGTTCCATGACGATCACGCTGCTGGAGCAGTAATCCCAGTACATTTCCGGCACCATCAGCAAGTTCGAGTCGGCGAAATTGCGCCGCAGCTGGCTGGCGTTGGCGGCCTCGCGCATCAGGTCGAGCTCGTCGTGCAGGTATTTGTCGAACTCGCCGACCACCTCTTTCGGCTTGAGGCGCTTGCTGTCGGCCCAGATCCGACCTATCCACCCGGCGGCGATGTGCATCAGCGCCACGTCCTCGTCGATGGACTTCTTCATGCCCGGACGCAGCACCTTGACCGCCACCTGCTTGCCGTCCTTAAGCGTGGCGAAGTGCACCTGCGCGATCGAGGCCGACGCCACCGGCGTGCGCTCGAACGTGGCGAACAGCTGATCCGGGTGGGCGTGCAGCGAGCGCTGGATTTGCGCGATGGCGAGGTCGGAATCGAACGGCGGCACCCGGTCTTGCAGGCGCGCCAGTTCATCGACCAGGTCGGCCGGGATCAGGTCGCGCCGGGTCGACAGCACCTGGCCGAACTTGACGAAGATGGGCCCCAGTTCTTCCAGCGCCATGCGCAAGCGCACGCCGCGCGGGGCGCTGATGTCGCGCCAGAAGATGAGGGTGTCAATCAGCTTGGCGGTGCGCGGCACCTTGAGGCCGGCGATGGCGATTTCGTCGAGGCCGTACTTGGTTGCCACCCGCAGGATTTTCAGCAGGCGCAGGAATTTCAAGATCATTGTGGGTCCAAAGTGGGTGGCGCGGCGGCGGCCCGGGCCGCCAGTTTCTGTTCCAGCTTCGCGATGCGCTTGGCGGCGCGCTCGACGTCGTCGCGCAGGCGGTTGACGTCGGCCGACCAGGCGTCGACGGCGGCCGGGCGCAGCAGCACCGCTTGTTCGTCGGCCAGGTATTCGGCGACGTTTTCGGCCAGCTTGCGCTGCCCGGTCTTGGCGGCGGCGAACGCGGAGCGGGCGCCGGCCACCAGGCGCACGGCGGCGATGGGGCCGACGATTTTTTCCAGGTCGGCTTCGGCCTCCCAGCGCAGCGACTTGCTCAGCCCGGAAATGGTGTTGGCGAATTCGGCGTCGCCGTCGATCTTGACGTAGGAAAAAGCGCGTTCGCTGTTTTGTGCGATCAGCGGCAGGTCGGACAGTTTGACATGGATGGTGACGGCGGCCTCGGCCTCGGCCGGCGCGGTCGCCGCGACAACCGCGACCATGCCGTCGGCCGTCACCCGCAACCGCAGCACGACGGCGCCGGCATCGATACAGGCCAGCTTGCCGGCGTGCGGCGCCAGCGCCTGGCGCGCCCACGGCTCCTGGGCCAGCACATGGTTGATGGCGGCGGCCACGGGCGTGAGCAGGGCGGCGGCGGCGGAAAGGGAATTCGGTGGAGTCATTCGATAGCCACTCAAAAAAACAGACCGCCCCACGGAGGCGGTCTTGATCTTACCGGTGAGCCGCCATGGAGGCCGGCGGCACGACAGGCATTATAAGCGTCAGGCCAGCTGCTGGATGCCGGCCAGCATCCAGCCGGTCGCGCCCGACGTCGGCTTGGACAGATTCCACACTTCCTGGAACGGCAGCGCCGGCGCGGCGGGCGCGTCCTTGATGAGGGCGTTGAAGCGGACGCTGGCCAGGTAGTCGGTGGCCGTCGTTTCGATGCCGAGCAACTCGGCGTCGAGGCTGACGACGTCGGTGAAATCGGCTTGCGCGCCGCGCTCCTGCATCTGCAACTTCAGCTCGGCGTACACTTCCGGCGTCGTGAATTCGTGCAGGTCGGCGGCGTCGCCCTTGTCCCACGCCGCTTGCAGGCGGATGAAATTGGCCTTGGCGTGGCGCAGGAAGAAGGCGGCGTCGAAATCGGCCGGCACGCCCCACGGCGTGTGTGGCAGGGCTGCGGCCGGCGCGGCGTACGATGGCGCCGGGTTGAGCGACACCGGCTCGGAAGCGCGCACGTTCGGCATCGGGATCACGTTCAGCTGCGCGTTGCCGCTGAACGGCGCCGCCACCGGCCGCATCGGCACGTTGCGGCTGCCGTTGCCGCGCAACAGGCGCAGCACGAAGCCGACGACCAGCACCAGCAGAATGATCATCAGCAGGGAACCGAACATGCCGCCGATGCCCATGTGCGACATCAGCGCGCCCAGGCCGAGGCCGACCAGGGCGCCGCCGATGATGCCGCGCCACGGACTGGGCGGACGCGGCGCCGCCATGCCCGGCGCCATGCCGGGTGCGGGCGACGGCGCCGGTGTCGCGGCGGGGGAAGGACGCGGCGCCGCCGGCGCGGGCGCCATGCGGCTGACGCTGCCGGACTGGCGGCCGAAGGAACGGCCGCCGCCCATCGGCCGCGCGACCGCGTCCGCCAGCATCGAGAAGGCGGAAACGGTCAGCAAGGCGCCGACGAGGAGATTCTTGAATTTCATGATGTTTCCGGTTGTGGAATCGGGCCGATTCATCCGACGATGAATTACAGCTTGATCCCGGTATGCAAAGCGGCCACGCCCGCCGTCAGGTTGTAATACTGGACCCGTTCCAGGCCCGCCTGTTCCATCATGGTTTTCAGCGTTTCCTGGTCCGGGTGCATGCGGATCGATTCGGCCAGATAGCGGTAGCTGTCGGCGTCGCCGGCGATCTTCTGGCCCATCCACGGCAGTATCTTGAAGGAATACAGGTCGTAGGGCTTTTGCAGCGGCGCCGCCACTTTCGAAAATTCCAGCACCAGCAGCTTGCCGCCCGGTTTCAGCACGCGGCGCATTTCCGCCAGCGCCTGGTCCTTGTGCGTCATGTTGCGCAGGCCGAAGGCGACGCTGACGCGGTCGAAATAATTATCCGGGAAGGGCAGCTTTTCCGCATCGCACAACAAGGTGGGGGTCAGCAGGCCGCGATTCAAGAGGCGGTCGCGGCCGACGCGCAGCATCGACTCGTTGATGTCGGTCAGCCAGACCTCGCCCGAGGGGCCGGCCTGTTTGGCGAAGACCTTGGCCAGGTCGCCCGTGCCGCCGGCGATGTCGAGGCATTTGAAACCGGGACGCACGCCCGCGTTGGCGATGGTGAACATCTTCCACAGGCGGTGCAGGCCGCCGGACATGACATCGTTCATCACATCGTACTTGGCCGCGACGGAATGGAAAACCTTGGCGACTTCTTTCACTTTGTCGTCTTCAGCGACGGTTTTATAGCCGAAATGCGTGGTATTGGTCATGGTGGTCAGCCTGTTGAATTTGCCTGCATTATACAAGCGGAAGCGCGCTTATCCGCCGCCACGCGATAGCCGATGAAAAATGCTGCGCGCCCGGGCATCAGGCCTTCAGCAAAATGCAGCCGGGAAGCTTGCTGGCGCGGATATCGAAGGTGGCCATGGCATCACACCCCAAGGCCTTGCCTCTGGCCAGAATGAGGCAATTGGCAAAATTGACTGACTTATTTTTCCATAACAACAACGCCTCATTGAGCACGAGCGGCTGTTCAACAGCAAAATCACGCATCGCAAGCAAACTGGTAAACATGTCCGCAATATCTGGCTTGCCAACTTTGTAAGCGCTGCGCAGCACCCACTCCGATTCCATCATCACCAGCAGCGTTACCAGCGCCGGTTGAAACGGCGCCGCATGATCCTCAATGCATCGTCGGGCCAATTCATACTGCGTCGCATCGTCCCGAACCAGATAGCGGATCAAGACATTGGTATCGACGGAAATCATTCCCAAGGAGACATCTGTTCGATGGAAACCGGGGCTCGGCCTTCCTGATAAAAAATGCCGGCAAGCTCACGTATGCTGCGATTCCTCGCGTGCACAATGACCCTGCCGTTCGAGAGCAATACAAACCTGAGCTGATCGCCAGGCATCACATGCAGTGCCTCAAGAATTTCTTTGGGCACGGGCACCTCGCCTTTTGCGTCGGCAATTACATCGATTAAATTGTTCATCGCAGCCTCCATTTGCTCTCAGCATAGTCAAGGCCGGAGTAATGGCAAGCCGCGCGGCGCCGGAGCTTGATTAGTGATGGTGGCCGCAACCGGGGCCGTGGACGTGGGCGGCCGGCGCGAATTGCTGCTTGGCGCCGGCGTCGCGGCCGGTGTCGCCCTCGAAGCCGGCCGCGTGCAGGCTGTCGAGATAGTCTTGCCACAGTTTCGTCTGTTCGGCGCCCAGTTTGTACAGATAGTCCCAGGTGTACAGGCCGGTGTTGTGGCCGTCCGTGAAGGTCGGCTGCACGGCGTAGTTGCCGACCGGGTCCAGCGCCGCGATGCCGACGTCGCGCTTGCCGACCTGTAGCACTTCCTGCCCCTGGCCGTGGCCGCGCACCTCGGCCGACGGCGAATACACGCGCAGCAGCTCGAAGGATATCGTGAACGACGCGCCGTCGTCGAAGCTGATGTCGAGCACGCGCGATTTGTTGTGGACCGTCAGATTGGTCGGCTGCGGGTTGCGGGTGGATGCACTCATTTTATGGTCTTCGATGTCGTTTGCCAGCGCGTAGTTTACTCCCGCGCGGCGATGCGCGCAGGCAGGGCCGGATTTTTTGGCGGCGCCGGCCCGATTCCAGGCGGCGCCGGCCCCCATCTCAGGCGCCGCCCAGGCGCCGCACGATGGCCGCGTGCAGCTGCGGCAGCAAGGCGCGGCGCGCGGCCAGCACCTCCGGCGCGGCGGCGCGCTGCGCGACGGCCCACGTCGGATTCGGAAAATGCGCATCGTCCAGATAGCGCGGTATCACATGCCAGTGCACGTGCGGCGTCATGTTGCCGAAGCTGGCCAGGTTGACCTTTTCCGGCCGCATCACCTCGCGCTGCGCCAGTTCGACTTGCCACACCGCGTCCATCACGCGGGCCCGGTCGGCCGGCGGCAGATCCGTCATCTCCTTCACGTGGCCGTTCCAGACCACGCGGCAGAAACCGGGATATTCCAGTTCGTCGACGGCGACCACGGACAGTCCGGCGTCGCGCCAGATCGGCGCGCGGTGGGAGCCGCCGGCGGCTGCGTCATCGAAGCCGGCCGGCAGTGTGCACAGCAGTTCACATAGGCTGCAGCCCGTCACACCAGCACCCGTTCGATGCCGCCGTCGTTGGCGCGCTTGACGTAATCGGGCATCCAGTTCTCGCCCAGCAGATGGCGCGCCAGTTCGACCACGATGTAATCGGCGGTGGTTCCCGAATCGTCGTTGTAGCGCGACAGCCCTTGCAGGCACGATGGGCAGCTCGTCAGGATCTTGACGTCGCCCGCGAAGCCGTCGGTGCGCAGCTTGTCGGCGCCCTTGACCATCTCCTCCTCCTTGCGGAAGCGGACCTGGGTCGAGATATCGGGGCGGGCCACGGCCAGCGTGCCGGACTCGCCGCAACAGCGGTCGTTCTTCTCGATCTTCACATGGTCGACGGTGCTGATCAAGGCGTTGATGGTCTTGCTTGACTCCTGCAATTTCATCGGATTGTGGCAAGGCTCGTGATACATATAGCGGGTGCCGTTGACGCCTTCGAGCTTGACGTTTTTCTCCAGCAGATATTCGTGGATGTCCATGATGCGGCAGCCGGGGAAGATCTTCTCGAACTGGTAGGTCGCCAGCTGGTCGTAGCAGGTCCCGCACGACACCAGCACCGTCTTGATGTCCAGATAATTGAGCGTGTTGGCCATGCGATGGAACAGCACGCGGTTATCAGTCATCATCTTCTCGGCTTTATCGAATTCGCCGGCGCCGCGCTGCGGATAGCCGCAGCACAGATAACCGGGCGGCAGCACCGTCTGCACGCCGACCTCCCACAACATCGCCTGCGTCGCCAGCCCGACCTGCGAGAACAGCCGCTCCGAGCCGCAGCCGGGGAAGTAAAACACCGCCTCCGTGTCGGCCGTCGTCTTCTTCGGATCGCGGATGATGGGGATGACTTTATCGTCCTCGATATCGAGCAGCGCGCGCGCCGATTTCTTCGGCAGGTTGCCCGGCATTTTCTTGTTGATGAAGTGGATCACCTGCTCGCGCACGGGCGGCTTGCCGGTACTGGGCGGCGGCGCCTTGGTCTGCTTCCTGGCGAATTTTTTCAACAGGTCGTGGCCGACGCGCTGCGCCTTGTAACCCCAGCCTATCATCACTTCGCGCGTGGCGTTGATGGTGGCCGGATCGGTCGCGTTCAGGAAGAACATCGACGCCGCCTTGCCCGGATTGAAGCTGCGCTTGTCCATCTTGCGCAGCAGGTTACGCATATTCATCGACACGTCGCCGAAGTCGATGTTGACCGGGCATGGCGTGACGCATTTGTGGCACACGGTGCAGTGGTCGGCCACGTCCTCGAATTCTTCCCAGTGCTTGATCGAGATGCCGCGCCGCGTCTGTTCCTCGTACAGGAAGGCCTCGATCAGCGACGACGTCGCGAGGATTTTATCGCGCGGCGAATACAGCAGATTCGCGCGCGGCACGTGGGTGGCGCACACCGGCTTGCATTTACCGCAGCGCAGGCAATCCTTGACGCTGTTGGCGATGGCGCCGATATCGCTCTGCTGCATAATCAGCGATTCGTGGCCCATCAGGCCGAACGACGGCGTGTAGGCGTTGCGCAGGTCGGCCGCCATGCCGGGCAGGTTGAGCAGCTTGCCGCGGTTGAAGCGCCCTTCCGGATCGATGCGCAGTTTGTAGTCGCGGAACTCGGAGATTTCTTCCTCGGTCAAAAATTCCAGCTTGGTGATGCCGATGCCATGCTCGCCCGAGATCACGCCATTGAGGGAACGCGCCAGCTTCATGATGCGGGCGACGGCCTGGTGGGCGTCTTGCAGCATCTCGTAGTGGTCGGAGTTGACGGGCAAATTGGTGTGGACGTTGCCGTCGCCGGCGTGCATGTGCAGCGCGACGAAGACGCGCCCGCGCAGGATGCGCTGATGGATGGCGCCCGCCTCGTCGAGGATCAACTTGAACGCGGCGCCGTTGAAAATCTGGCGCAGCTGGGCGCGGATTTCCTGCTTCCACGTGACGCGCACGGTGCGGTCCTGCACCACGTCGAACAGCGTCGCCTCGGGCTGCGTTTTCAGGCGCTCGTCGAACACCGGCAGCAGGCGCTCCAGTCCCAGTATGACCAACTGCTGTTTCACGTCGGCCAGCGGTTTATCGAGTTCGGCCAGCAGGAAGGTCCAGCGCGCGTGCACCTGTTCCAGCAAAGCCCCGGCCTGTTGCGCGCGGTCGCCCAGCATTTCCGCATCGCCGACGCGGTCGTCGGAGACGTCGTCGCTTTTCCCGACCGGCAGATTGCCGGCGCCGATGAAGGCTTGCAGCGCCTCCGTCAATTGCAGCTTGTTCTTGATCGACAGCTCGATGTTGATGCGCTCGATGCCGTCGGTGTACTCGCCCATGCGGTTGAGCGGGATGACCACGTCCTCGTTGATCTTGAAGGCGTTGGTGTGCTTGGCGATGGCGGCCGTGCGGGCGCGGTCTAGCCAGAATTTTTTGCGCGCTTCCGCGCTGACGGCGACGAAGCCTTCGCCGACGCGCGTGTTCGCGATGCGCACCACTTCCGAGGCCGCGATGGCGACGGCGTTTTCATCGTCGCCGACGATGTCGCCGAACAGCGCCATCTTCGGCAGCACGCCGCGTTTCGATTTGGTGGCGTAACCGACGGCGCGCAGATAGCGCTCGTCGAGGTGCTCCAGACCGGCCAGTCGTATGGTGCTGAATTGTTCGCCGCGCGCCGGCAGGCCGTCCAGGTAATCCTTGATCTCGACGATAGACGGAATCGCGTCGCGCGCCTGGCCGAAGAATTCCAGGCACACGGTGCGCGCGTGCTTGGGCATCTTGTGCAGTATCCAGCGGCCCGACGTAATCAAACCGTCGCAGCCCTCTTTCTGGATGCCCGGCAGGCCCGATAAAAACTTGTCGGTGACGTCCTTGCCCAGGCCCTCCTTGCGGAACTTGCGGCCCTCGATCACCAGCGTTTCGGTCTTGAACGGCGCGCCCTTCGCTTCGCCGCGCGCGTTCGGATGGGTCCATTCGAGCTTGAATTTGGCCACCGGCGCGTCGTGGATCTTCGACAGATTGTGGTCGAGGCGCGTCACGTCGAGCCAGTCGCCGTTCGGGTCGACCATGCGCCACGAGGCCAGGTTGTCGAGCGCCGTGCCCCACAACACGGCCTTCTTGCCGCCCGCGTTCATGGCGATGTTGCCGCCTATGCAGGAGGCGTGCGCCGACGTCGGGTCGACCCCGAACACGAAGCCGGCCTTCTCGGCCGCTTCCGACACCTTGTTGGTGATGACGCCGGCGCCGGAATAAATCGTCGCGTATTCGCGGTCGAGGCCCGGCAGCACCGTCATTTCGACCGGACCGAGGTCGATCAGTTTTTCCGTGTTGATGACGGCCGACATGGGCGTGAGCGGAATGGCGCCACCGGTGTAGCCGGTGCCGCCGCCGCGCGGGATGATGGTCAGTCCCAGTTCGATGCAGCCTTTCACCAGGCCGGCCATTTCATCTTCCGTGTCGGGCGTGAGCACCACGAAGGGGTATTCGACGCGCCAGTCGGTGGCGTCGGTGACGTGCGACACGCGCGTCATGCCGTCGAAGCGGACGTTGTGCTTTTCCGTGTAGCGGCCGAGGATTTTGGTGGTGCGCTTGCGCAAGTCCCAGGTCTGGCGGAACTCCTCGCCGAAGTCGGCCACGGCCTTGCTGGCCGCCTTCAGCAGCTGTTCGACGTTGGCGCTGCGCTGCGCCGAGGCCTGCGCCGAATCAGGCGCATCGGCCGAATCGGCCGCGCCGTCGCCGACGGCGTCGACCGACAGACGGCGCTTGTCCACTTCGGCCAGGCGGTGGTGCAGCGCGTCGATCAGTTCCTGGCGCCGCTTCGGGTTGTCCAGCATGTCGTCTTGCAGATAGGGATTGCGCCGCACCGCCCAGATATCGCCCAGCACCTCGTACAGCATGCGGGCCGAGCGGCCGGTCTGGCGCGCGCCGCGCAGCGCGTCGAGCAAACGCCAGGAGTCTTCGCCCAACAGACGGATCACGATCTCGCGGTCGGAGAACGAGGTGTAGTTGTAGGGGATTTCGCGCAGCCGGGTAGGCGCGGGACCATGGGGCGTTTCCGACAGCAATGCTTGGATTTGTGCAGGGGCATTCATTGTGAATTTGACTTGTAGACTGAACCCGGGAGGACCATTCTAGCGTATTGCGCTCCGCCACGCTGGAACAGCCTTGCAGAAGCGAAGGGCTATGTTACCAGCCATTTTCCAAATTTAATTTCGCATCAACGGGCATTGCCGGCAAATTAATGCCAAAACATTGAATTAAACTCACTATCACAGCGACGAATGCAAATTTTACAGAATGACAAAGCGTGCCGGATCAGGCCAGCATCTGCCCCAACTTGTGCCAGAAGCCGTCCGGCACGTGCAACAGCAGCGCCGTCATGGCGATGTAGCGCAGCAATTTGCCGGCCGCCATATAGGCCACGCTGGGCCAGAACGGCAGCTTGAGCCAGCCGCCCAGGGTGCACAGCGGGTCGCCGATGCCGGGCAGCCAGGCCAGCAACATGGTCTTGGCGCCGTGGCGCGCCAGCCAGCGAAACCAGACGCTGTCGCGCTCCCGGGCGAAGGCTTGCTTGGCGCGGTAGCCCATCCAGTAATCGACGACGCCGCCCAGGGTGTTGCCCAGCGTCGCCACCAGAATCACGGCCCAGTAGATCGAGGGATTGGCCTTGATGACGGCGAACACGGCCGGCTCCGAGCCCAGCGGCAACAGCGTGGCGGAGGTGAAGCTGATGAGGAAAACCGAGGTCAATCCCACTTCCGGTGCGGCGATCAGGTGCAGCAGCCAAACTATTGCGGATTCGATCATCGGATACTTTAAAGAGAAACAAGGGCGTCCATTATAATAAAACGCACACCACACGAACATTCGTCTGGCGGCGCGCCCACCGGCGCGCCGCCGCCGCCCTGCCTCACCCGGTCACCAGCCGCTTGGAAGCATAGGTTTTCGCATCGCCAGTACCAGAGCCGCCCTTGTGTCCGCACACCGCGCGTCTGGCCCGGAATCACCTTGTTTGCAGACTATGACTATCGACTACCTGAAGAAAATCCTGACCGCGCGCGTCTACGACGTCGCCAATGAAACCCCGCTGGAGCTGGCGCCGACGCTGTCGCAGCGCTTCGAGAACCGCATTTATTTCAAGCGCGAAGACATGCAGAGCGTGTTCAGCTTCAAGGTCCGCGGCGCCTACAACAAGATGGCGCACCTGAGCGAGGCGCAGTTGAAGCGCGGCGTCATCTGCGCCTCGGCCGGCAACCACGCGCAGGGCGTGGCGCTGTCGGCGGCCAAGTTGGGCTGCCGCGCCCTGGTGGTGATGCCGACCACCACGCCGCCGGTAAAAATCGACGCCGTCAAGGCGCGCGGCGGCGCCAACGTTGAAATCGTGCTGCACGGCGACTCGTACACCGACGCCTACAACCACGCGCTGACGCTGGAAAAAGAACAGAAGCTGACCTTCGTCCACCCCTTCGACGATCCCGACGTGATCGCCGGCCAGGGCACCATCGGCATGGAAATCCTGCGCCAGCATTCCGGGCCCATCCACGCGATTTTCGTCGCCATCGGCGGCGGCGGCCTCATTTCCGGCGTGGCCGCGTATGTGAAACAGATCCGGCCCGACATCAAGATCATCGGCGTGCAGACGCTCGATTCGGACGCCATGGCGCGCAGCCTGAAGGCCGGCGAACGGGTCACGCTGCCGGACGTCGGCCTGTTCTCGGACGGCACGGCGGTGCGCCTGGTGGGACAGGAAACGTTCCGGCTGGCGCAGCAATATGTGGACGACATCATCATCGTCGACACCGACGCCATCTGCGCCGCCATCAAGGACGTGTTCACCGACACGCGCAGCATCCTGGAGCCGGCCGGCGCGCTGGCCGTGGCCGGCGCCAAGGCCTACGTCGAGCGCGCGGCGCTGAGCAAGTTCCCGATCAAGAACGAGACGCTCATCACCATCGCCTGCGGCGCCAACATGAATTTCGACCGGCTGCGCTTCGTGGCCGAGCGCGCGGAGCTGGGCGAATCGCGCGAGGCCGTGTTCGCGGTGACGATGCCGGAACAGCGCGGCAGCTTCAAGCGTTTCTGCGCGCTGATCGGGCCGCGCAATGTGACGGAGTTCAATTACCGCATCAGCGGCCAGGACAATGCCCACGTGTTCGTCGGCGTGCAGATCGCCGACCGCGGCGAGTCGGGCACGCTGGCGCGCCGCTTCGAGGAGCACCAGTTCAAGACGCTGGACCTGACGCACGATGAACTGGCCAAGGCCCACATCCGGCATCTGGTGGGCGGCAAGAGCGCGCTGGCCAAGGATGAGCTGCTGTACCGCTTCGAGTTTCCCGAACGGCCGGGCGCGCTGATGCGCTTCCTCGACAGCATGGCGCCGAACTGGAATATCTCGCTGTGCCACTACCGCAGTCAGGGCGGCGATGTGGGGCGCATCCTGATCGGGCTGCAAGTGCCGACGGAGGAGATGGGCGCCTTCGGCCGCTTCCTGACCACGCTAGGCTATCGCTACTGGGACGAGAGCGCCAATCCGGTGTACAAGCTGTTTTTGGGGTAGGGGTTCGGGCCGCGAACTAAACCGGGTGCCGCCGCAAACCGGGGTCAGACCACAGTTTCGAGAGATTCATTCGAAACTGTGGTCTGACC
>NZ_JANXMI010000208.1 GCF_025354735.1 Rugamonas sp. | reverse complement strand
GGCCGTGGCGCCGGCCGGCCTCGGCCACGACGGCGCGCTGGCCGGGGCCGGCGCCACATCGGGTTCCGGCGCCGGCGGCATGCCGGTGGTGCCGCTGCTGGAAAATTACGATTTGCCGCCGGCCGGCTCGGCCGTCGACGTCATGGTCGACCACCTGAAGGTGCTGGCCGAGAAGGAACCCGAGCGCGTCGCCGAAGTCGTCAAACAATGGATGCAGAAAAATGGCCGATCTCAATAGCATGATGGACTCCGACCAGGCCGAGCACGGCTCTGGCACGCTGACGCCGGTGGAACAGGCCGCCATCGTCCTGCTCAGCATCGGCGAGGAGCCGGCCGCCGCCGTGCTGCGCTGTCTGTCGCGCGAGGAATTGCTCGAAGTGACGCAGGTGATGTCGCGCATGAGCGGCATCAAGGTCGAATCGGTCAAGCACGCGATGCAAACCTTTTTCGACGATTACCGCCAGCAGTCGGGCGTGCACGGCGCCTCGCGCAGCTATCTGAAGCGCTCGCTCGACCTGGCGCTGGGCGGCGACATCGCGAATACCGTCCTCAACAGCATCTACGGCGACGAGCTGCGGCCCAAGATGGCGCGCCTGCAATGGGCCTCGCCGAAATGGCTGGCCGAATACATCGCCAACGAGCACGTGCGCATGCAAGCGGTGTTCCTGGCCTTTTTGCCGGCCGCGCTGGCCGGCCAGATCATCGACGCCCTGCCCGAGGACGGTCGCGACCTGGTGCTGCTGAACCTGGCGCGGCTCGACGAGATCGACCGCGACCTGCTCGTCGAGCTCGACGAACTGGTGGTGCGCTGCCTGGGCACCTTCGACATGCAGAGCACCAGCGTGGAAGGGATACGCCAGGCCGCCGAAATCCTCAACCGCCTGCCCAGCAACCGGGCCCAGATGGTCGAACTGCTGCGCGCCCACGACCCCGAGGTGGTGGCCAAGATCGAGCTGTCGATGTACGACTTCCTGATCCTGGCGACCCAGTCCGAGGTGGCGATCACCCGCATCATCGAGGAAGTGCCGCTGGAACAGTGGGCCATCGCGCTCAAGGGCGCCGAAGTGTCGATCCGCGACGCCGTGCTCAAGACCATGCCGAAACGCCAGGCCCAGGCCTTCGAGGACATGATGAAGCGCGCCGGGCCGGTGCCGATGTCGCGCATCGAGCAAACCCGCCAGGAAATCATGGCCACCGTCAAGGCGCTGGCCGATTCCGGCGAAGTCGAAATCCAGCTGTTCGCCGAAACGGTGATTGAATGATGATGAAACAATTCCGCCCCTACCGCTTTCCGCCGCTGTCGCAGTTTCCGACGGCCGGCCCGCGCGCGATCGGCGGTCCCGGCGGCGGCGACGGCAAGCAGTGGCAAGCCTCGGTCAGCCAGGGCTTTGAACAGGGCCAGCGCGACGGCTATGAAATCGGCCTCTCGCGCGGCCAGGAGGACGGCTTCGAGTCGGGCCGGACCTCCGGCCAGGAACAGGGCCGCGAAGAAGGCCGCCACGAAACGCTGGTGGCCTACGACCAGCTGGCGCGGCCGGTCGACGCCATGCTGAAAAGCCTGAAAAAGCTGCGCACCGATTACCGCGCGGCCCAGCGCAAGGAAGTGGTCGACCTGGTGGCCAAGGTGGCGCGCCAGGTGATACGGGCCGAGCTGGCGCTGCAGCCGGTGCAGATCATGGCCCTGGTCGACGAGACGCTGGCGTCGATGCCGCCCACGCGCGAGGAAATCGACGTCTTCCTCAACCCCGAGGAACTCAAGCGGATCAGCGAGCTCGACCCCAAACGGGCCAAGCGCTGGAACTTGATCGCGGACGCCAGGCTGGACCCCGGCGAGTGCCGCATCAAGGCCGGCGACAATGAAGTTGATGCCGGATGTCATCAACGTCTTGCCGCCGTCATGGAACAGGTCGATAATCAATTGCAGGTCGCCGACAGTGGCGACGACACCGAAAGCGAAGCATGATCGCTGAAGCGCTACGCAACCTGGAGCTCGATGCCGTGCCGCTGGCCACCCCGACCGGGCGCCTGGTCGGCGCGTCGGGCCTGTTGCTGGAGGCGGCCGGTTGCCGGCTGCACACGGGTCAGCGTTGTCAGATAGAGACAGTCGGCGGCGAATGGCTGGACGCCCAGGTGGTCGGCTTCCGCGAAAAACTGTCGTTTTTGATGCCCTTCAAAAAGGCCAGCGGCCTGACCACGGGCGCCCGCGTGCTGCCGTCGCCGGAACGGGTCAGCCTGCAAATCGGCACCAGCTGGCTGGGCCGCATGGTCAACGGCCTGGGCGAGCCGATCGACGGGCTCGGCAAGCTGGGCGGCGACTTTCCGCTCGACCCGCTGCCGCCCCGCGTCCATCCCCTGAAAAAGAAACCGGTCAGCGAGCCGCTCGACGTCGGCGTGCGCGCCATCAACGCCATGCTGACTTTGGGCAAGGGCCAGCGCGTCGGCCTGATGGCCGGTTCCGGGGTCGGCAAGTCCGTGCTGCTGGGCCTGATTACCCGCCAGACCGTGGCCGACGTCGTGGTCGTCGGCCTGATCGGCGAGCGCTCGCGCGAAGTGCGCGAATTCGTCGACATGTCGCTTGGCAAGGACGGCCTGGCCAAGGCCGTGCTGGTGATCGCCCCGGCCGATGAAAACCCGCTGATGCGCATCATGGCCACCGAGTTGTGCCATTCCATCGCGGCTCACTACCGCGACCAGGGCAAGAACGTGCTGCTGCTGGTCGATTCGCTGACGCGCTACGCGATGGCTCTGCGCGAAGTGGCGCTGGCGCTGGGCGAACCGCCGGCCACCAAGGGCTATCCGCCGTCGGTGTTTTCGAATTTGCCGCAACTGGTCGAATCGGCCGGCAACGGCGAGAACGCCGTCGGCAGCATGAGCGCCATCTACACCGTGCTGGCCGAGGGCGACGACCAGCAAGATCCGGTGGTCGACACGGCGCGCGCCGTGCTCGACGGCCACATCGTGCTCAGCCGAGAGCTGTCCGAGCGCGGCCACTACCCGGCCATCGACATCGGTGCCTCGATCAGCCGCTGCATGAGCCAGGTCATCAGCAAGGAACACATGCTGGCCGCGCGTGCGCTCAAGGCCAGCATGGCGCGCCACCACCGCGTCCGCGACCTGATCCCGCTGGGCGCCTACGTGCCGGGCGCCGATCCCGTGACCGACCAGGCCGTGAAGCTGTATCCGCGCATCGAAGATTTTCTGTGCCAGGGCGTCAAGGAAGAGGCGCCCTACGGTCCCTGTGTAGCGCAACTTGAAAAACTGATGACATGAGCGATCCCCACCTGATCCGTAACCTGACCACGCTGGTGGCGCTGCGCAACACCGAAGTCGAGCGCCTGCAAACCGAGATGGCGGCCAAGGAAACCGTGCGCGAACGTTATCAAAAAAACCTGGACCGCTTGACCGGCTTGTACCAGAGCAGCGGCGCCAGCGGCAACCTGCCGCTGGCCCTGGCCGGCAACCTGGGCGACTACAAGCAGGCGGTGATGCAGATGGCCGACCACCACCGCCTCGATTTGAACATGCACGAGGCCGACATGGCCCTGTCGCAGCAGCAACTGACGGCGGCCTGGGTCAAGCGCGAGGCGCTGGGCAAAGTGTTGAGCAAGCAGCAAAAAGTCGTTTTGCAAGAGCAGAATGTCTTGGAACGAAAACAACATGACGAGCTGGCCACGCAACTGTGGTTCCGCGGACAAAAATAATTGTTCAAAATCTTTTCATAAGGAAACGAATTCGGTCGCCTTCTATAAGGTACACCCCCGTTTCCCTGGAGTTCTCATCATGACCACGACCAATCCCGCCAGCGGCACCTCCTCGCTCGGCCCGACCTACGACCCGGCCAGCACGGCAAAGACGCTGGCCGAAAGCTATACGGCCGACCGTCAGACCCAGATCACCAACCAGACCGCCGACGCCACCAGCGCGGCCAGCGCGCTGACGGCGCTGGGCGCGGCGATGAGCAATTTCGACTCGGCCATCACCGCGCTGTCGAACCAGAAAAGCGTGCTCAGCAATACCGCCGTCTTCAGCGACAGCACCGTCGGCACCGCCACCGCCACCTCCCAGGCGCTGCCCGGCACGTATTCCTTCTACGTGCAGCAACTGGCCACGGCGGGCCAGATCTCGTATGGCGGCCTGACCAACACCACCGCCGCCGGCAGCGGCTCGCTCAACGTCACGCTGGCCAACGGCGCCAGCTTCCAGGTCGACCTGGCCAACGCCGACACCAATATGGACGGCACCCTGACGGCCAAGGAAATCGCCGCCGCCATCAATTCGGCGGCCGGCAACGCGTCCCAGGTGACGGCGTCGACGCTGACCGTCAACGGCTCGACCACGCTGCTGCTGACCTCGAAAGCCACCGGCGCCCAGAACGCGGCCACCCTCGACACCACCAACGTCACCAACGCCACGCTCAAATCGGCGCTCGACACCACCGCCAACCAGACCCAGCTCGTGACGGCGCAGGACGCCATCGTCTGGGTCGGCTCGCAGACCACCGGCACCAAGGTGCAGCAGGCCTCGAACACCGTCACCATCGTCGACGACGTGACCATGACGCTGACCCAGGCCCAGGCGGCCGGCGCCGCGCCCGTCAAGCTGACCGTCGGCGTCGACTCCACCAACACCGCCGCCAGCCTGCAATCGTTCGTGAGCGCCTACAACGCGCTGCAGACGCTGCTGGCGGCCGACCTCAAACCGGGCAACCCCGCCAACAAAGTGGCCGACGGCGCCTTCGCCAACGACTCCGGCGTGCAAGCCATGCTCGACCACATGAACAATTCGCTGCGCGCCTCGGTCGGCGGCCTGACGCTGGCCAACTACGGCATCGCGGCCAACAAGGACGGCACGCTGTCGCTCGACAGCACGCGCCTGAACAAGGAGCTGGCCATCAATCCGCAAGGGCTGGACGCGATTTTCGGCAGCGCCGCCACGGGCCAGGCCAAGGGCGTGCTCGGCAGCATCGACGCGCTGATGAACCAGTGGACCAACCCGGCCACCGGCCAGATCACGCAGCGCCAGTCGTCCGTGTCCCGGGCCCAGACCGACTTGACCAAGCGCCAGGACGACCTCGACGCCCAATACAACAATGCCTACGCGCGCTACCTGGCGCAGTTCACCGCCTTGCAGACGCTGCAATCGCAAATGGCCAGCAACTCCAGCCTGCTGACGGCGCTGTTCTCGTCGAGCAGCAGCTGATTTTTCGTTTATCAATAATGCTTAGCGGTGAATCCTTATGTTGAATCAAGAAGCCTACAGCAGCTACCACGCCGTCAACCTCGATGCGCAGACCTCGCGCGCCTCGCCGGTTGAGCTGGTGCTGGTGCTGACCGACGGCCTGCTCGAAGAGCTGGCGCGTGCGCGCGCCCACATCCTGCACCGGCGCTACGAACTGAAGGCGCACAGCCTGAACAAGTGCACCGAAATCATCAATGGCCTCTCCAGTTCACTCGACTATGACCACGGCGGCGACGTCGTCGCCAACCTGGGCCGGCTGTACGACTATTGCGCCGGGCGTTTGTACCGCTCCGGCGTCGACCTCGACCCCGCCATCATCGATGAAGTCATTTCCCTGCTGACAACGATCAAGCAGGGCTGGCTCGGGGTGCAGGCCAAGCATGGATAGACAACGCACGCTGCTGGTGCTGGGGCAAAAGATGAGCGCCGCGATCGCGGCCGACGACTGGAAAATGCTCACGGCGATCAATACGCTGATGGCCTCGACCCTGCCGGCCATGGCTGAGCAAGGCCGCTGGACGCCGGCCGAACGCGCCGCGTTGACCGCGCTGCGCCAGTTGCATGAACAGGCCACGGCGCGCTGCGAGCAGTCGGCCGACGTGCTCGACACGCATCTGCACGCCATGCGCGCCAACAAAGAAGGCTGGCTCGCCTATGCCTTTGACAACGCTTACACCGACCTCAGGACTTGAGCATGACGATGACACTCACTAGCGCCAAAACGGCGACCGCCCCGGCGGCCCAGCCGGCGCCGGCGCCGGCCCCGAATCCGGCCTCGAATACCAAGCCGGCGGCCAGCATGGGCGCCAACGGGGGCGCCAAGCCGGCCCAAAAACCGGCCCAGAATTCGACTCAGAATTCGGCGCCATCGAACGCCGCGGCGACGCCGCCGGCGACCAGCGCGGCTGCGGCCGGCCCGTCGGCGCCGCCTGTCCAGCTGGCGCCGCTGTTCGCCCAGCTGCTCAATCAAGCCAGCCTTAATGACGCCAGCGGCGGCGACGGCAGCGATACGCAATCGGGCGATGGCGACCACAAACCCGTCGACCAGGACGGCACCAATATCCCCGGCAACGCGATGGCGGCCATGGCGCCGGCCATGCTGGCGCTGTTGATGCCGGCACCGCCGTCCGGTCCTTTCCTGCCGGCCGATACCAATACCAGCTCCGGCGCCGGCGCCACCGCCGCCAGCGCGACGAGCGCGGCCGCCGCTTCGGCCGCCGCCGGCGGCGCCGCCGTGCAAAGCGCCGCCGATAACGCCGCGG
>NZ_JANXMI010000308.1 GCF_025354735.1 Rugamonas sp. | reverse complement strand
TGACCGCCGCAGCTTCCTGCAATTTCTTGATCTGACCGAAAGCAGCAGTATCCCTGACGCCAAAACGATCTGGCTGTTCCGTGACCGCCTGGCCCAGGCCGGCGTGGGCAACCAGATCTTCGAGCAAGTCCAGCAGCAATTACAGCAACACGGCTACATGGCGCGCTGTGGCCAGATCATCGACGCCTCGCTCGTGCAGGCGCCGGTCCAGCGCAACAAGCGCGAGGAGGCCGAGATCGTCAAGGAAGGCACCATGCCGCTGGGTTGGAAAGCGTACAAGCGGGCGCAGAAGGATGTCGACGCGCGCTGGACCAAGAAGCACGGTAAGAGCTACTTCGGTTACAAGCTGCACGCCAGCGTGGACAAGCGCTACAAGCTACTGCGCAAAATGGTCGTCACCCACGCTGCCGTGCCGACACCACGGTCTTCGAGCTACTGCTCGATCGCAGCAACACCAGCCGCGCCGTCTATGCTGATCGCGGCTATCCCACCATCGAACGGGAAGCGCAATTGACACAAGCCGGTTGGCGCGTGCACATCCAACGCAAAGGCAGCGCCACCAAGGGCATCTCCGAGACACAGAAGAAACGTAACCGTCGCATAGCCACACCGCGCGCCCGCGTCGAGCACGTCTTCGGCGCGCTGGCGCAAATGGGCGGCAAACTGGTGCGCTGCATGGGCATCGTCCGTGTCGACTTCGCCTTGCTCCTCAAGGCAGCAACTTACAACCTGAAACGGCTGGTTTTTCTGAAGGAAGGTGGTTTGGCGGCCTTCTGAGCAGCGCATCGGGCCTGGACAGCCTCGAATTGCCACGTCTCCGCAGTATCCTCAACATCGCTGTGCCGTCCGAGCGCCGCGTTGAAACTGAGTTGAAATAGGCCGCTCGCGATTTGCGCACCACCTTACTCCGTCAAAAACTGGTTATTCGAGGTGGCCTTAACTGTCGCGCCTCGCCATTTCAGTATTCAAACTGCGTATTCCGGTCAAAACCAACCAGCCATTCCAGTTCAAAACCATCCAGGCATTCTCGTGCAATACCGGCCAGTGATTGCGATCCGGATTAGACCATTTATTCCGGCTGGATACCGGCACGCCAAATGTTATAAAGTGAATTTGGATGATAGCCTTTAAACGACCGGCGGCTTCCGCCCCTTAGCGGAAGTTCACCATTCAAAATGCAACGGGATAACCCGGTTGCCCGACAACGGGTATCTTCATTAGCTAAACGGGAACGTTTGCAGAATTCGAGCGTGCTCAACTTTCAACCTATCTCCCCAAGATGGCTTGAATCGTGCCATTAACTCTTCCTGGTACGGAAACCATATAGCCCTGCCATCACCATGCGGTTTGCGATTGCGTAGCTCGTACGATGTGGCCATTCTCAGGGTGATTCCTTCAAGCAGCAGGTACAACACCTCATCGGTATGAAGGTCCGATATCCTTTGGAGTTCCGAGCCACGCTCGGTTACCACGAACTCGAACTTTCCAGACCTCATTTCGATATGGGGTGCCCCGTCGTGCTGGGGAGATGTATGAAATGCCTTGTAATAAGGCTCTACATCAAGGCGCTCGACCAATGAGTGAAATTTAGCTGCGAGAGCGGGAAGGGACAGTTTTTCCATGGCAGTTTTTTTGCCCAGCCTCTGCCAGCGGCAGAATCTAAGCACCGAAAATATATCCTTTAGGACCGCCTAAGCAGCTTCATATCACACCGCTGCGAAGTCTGTTTTTGGCAGAACCCTGCCTCACATCTCATTGCAGCTCTAATTTGGCCATCCTTGCCGATTATCAGCTAACTGGCGCGGAGAACCACAAACAATCGCACGCTGTAGTAGCCCATACTGTCCGCCCATTGAACGCCTTCAAGACAGCGGATTCCTGATTCCCAAGTTTCATTGTCCTTTAATGCTTCAAATGTGCGTTGTCCAGCACGTTGCAGAAGAAGAATCGAAACCAGTGCAGGTCACCCATCAGAGAATCAAGTTTGATGACGTTCCCTACTTGAGCAAATAAGTCAGCCGGTATGTCCGCTGTGACTCCTTCTGAGCCACGAGTCCCGAAGTTTCCTATAAATGCAGTATATCGCCTCCCACCAATACTCCAATCTTCCGTGGTTACTTGGGTTTTATCGTTCTGATTCCAAAGTGCTGCAAGCAGGACATGAAAGGAGTTAACTGTGAAGTTCGTCAAGGCATCGTTTAGACCAACTTCATCTTCGCCGATGCCTGCAAAGCACTCCTCAATCGTCACACCGTCTCTGACAAATGCTTGTACATCTAACCGCCCGTTTGATGAACCGGGAAACCACGTCACTCTTAAAGCCGGAAGTTCAGAATTTGGAAGAACCCAATCGTTGTGGGTCGTACATTCGATATCGTGGCCCTCGAACAAGCGAACAAGAAAGTCTGATGTCCTAAGGCTCTCAGATTCAGGGATGACCTGTTTCGCAGAAAATCGTCTAAGTAGATATCGCAGCATTTACTATGAAATGAAATTTTTCGAGTGACCGTTCTTGGCCGAGAGGGGGCAAGATTAGGTACGTCCAGATTCTCTGAAAAGTTCGCCAAGAATAATTTTCGCAACACTTTCTGCCGCAGGTCCGGCTTTGGCCGGCTTGGAGCCGCCACCTCGCATACGCACGGTCATGAAGCCGTCTCCGTCTAGAGCGTATTCGCCGGTAACTTCAACTTGGCCAACCATGGTACTGATTGGATTCCAAAAAATAGGCTTATTGGATTTTTTCATTTTTTAGCTTTCATTGTCGATAAGCTTTTGTCCCGCACATTACTCTCGCGGGAACCAACCAGCAGAATTTCTCTCGGGAATTTGGATGCTCTTGGACTCAAGATGCGCAATTAGCTTCGGCTCTAACCATGGAGCCCAGCCATCGTGGTTACCCTCCCAGCATCCACGGCAAACCGTTAACTGGTAACGGGCGATATGTTTTCCATCGTAGACTCCCGTTCCAAACTGGAAGCCTGTTCCACATAGACCGCAGGTTTGCATGAACGTGGGTCTTGTCTTTTGAATACTATTCACAAATAGTCCCTAGTGGTGAATCTACGCTTTTCCTGGATGGTCTGCTGCTGGCCGATTTCTGCCGATACTGTTTCGGCCACATCCGATAGCAGCGGTATATTATCAATGCACAGTTGCGTTTTTAACGTGGTTAATGTCTGAATCTTGTTATTTCTAAAAACTGCTGCTGCGGATACAGACATCAGTCCGTAACTATCATCTAAGAACATCCGAAGAACCTCTATGGCTTTTTCTCGCTCATCAGTTTTGATGAGATGAACGGCCGCCGCAAATTTGGCCGCGACGGATGCAACCTCAATTAAATCCAAAAGATTTCTTGTGGCTCTTCCATTTCTCATCCATATCTTAACAATGTGATTTATTTTTCTGCTCGTCAAATTAGCCAACTTTGAATCACCAGCGTTAATTGCACGCCAGTATTCTTCAGATAAAATCACAAATTCTTCTGCATCCATAAAGATACCTATGCATACACATGCCGTGGTGATAGTCATATTGCCACATCGGAGCGCGTGGGACTGCGGAAATTGAGCGACTACTCTTGGCCGGTTTCTGCCTGTGTCCGTGAGGATAGCATCTTGCTTACCTGAAAAATACGCGAAATCTCACAATTTCAAATGGCGATGCCGACAATTCCATGAACGCCAACCGAGCTTCAAGCTATCAGGCCGCGATCAGCGCTTAGCAAAACAGCAGGCTATTTTTTTACCAGACTGACTGGGTTCGAACCGGAATGGCTGGCCCGGAGCAAACGAAAACTGCTGGCGCGCATAGGGCCGGAATGAGCGACTAGATTTGAACGAGAACAGGTGGCGGAATAAGGTGAGAATACGCATTCAAACCAAGCCCCGCATGATTGAATCAATATTGTCGGCCCACGCCTGCATCATCCCGCCCCGCTCCTCAAGATAGGAAGCGCGGTCGTATGCCGTTTCAAGCTCGTCTTTCTGCGCGTGGGCCAGCTGCCGGTCGACCACCTCGTGGCGATAGTGCAGCTGCTCCTTCAAGGTACTCATCGCCAGCGCGCGGAAGCCGTGCCCGGTCATGTCGCCCTTATACCCCATGCGCTCCAGCGCCTTGAGGATCGCCATGTTGCTCATGGGGCGTTCGCCGTCGCGCATGTTCGGGAACGGCAGTTTGCCCCCTCCCGTGTACGTATGCAGTTCGCGCAACAGCGCCAGCGCCTGGCGGGAAAGGCACACATAATGATCGACCTTGCACGGGAGCACTTTGCGCTTGCCGCGTTTCATGCGACGCCATGGGATAGTCCACTCGCCGCGCTCCAGATCGATCTCGCTCCACGGCGTTTCGATCAGCTCCGATGTGCGCACGAAGATCAGCAGCACTAGGCGCATCGCCAGACGCACGACGTGGCCCATGCAGGCTTCATTGTGGGCCAGCGACTTGAGCAAGGCCGGGAGTTCGGTCGAGTCGATGGCGGCGAAATGCCCTTTTTCGCGCGGCCTGAGCGCGTTTTTCAGCGTCGTGGCCGGATTACGATCGAGCTTGCCGCTGTTCACCGCGAAATCAAAGACGCGCGCCACGTCCTCCGTCAGCCGTTTGGCGATTTCCAGGGCGCCGCGCTGTTCGACTTTGCGGATCGCGAACAGGATATCCCTCGATGTGACCGTCACGATCCGCACAGTGCCGATGAAGGGGAAAATGTCGACCTCCAGACGATGCAGGATATTCTCGGCGGTGCCGGGCTGCCAGCTGTCGATCATCGTCGCGTGCCACTCGCGGGCGACGGCTTCGAAGGTGTCGTTCGCGCTGTCGCGCGCCGCCCGCAACGCCGCCTCCCCGGCCTCGAACGGGTCGATGCCATCGGCCAGCTGGCGCCGCGCCTGCGCGCGCTTGCCGCGCGCCTCCACCAGCGACACTGCCGGATAGGCGCCGAAACTGCTGCGGCTTTCGCTGCCGGTCAGGCGGCGGTACTTGAATTTCCACAGTTTCGAGCCACTGGCCGACACCTCCAGGTATAGGCCGCCGCCGTCGTAGAGGCGGTACATGCGCTGCCCCGGCCGCGCAGTGCGCACCTGCAAATCGGTAAGGGGAGCGATACGTTTGGACATGTTGGGGGTCGCACAGCGGTATCGGGGGAATGACGCCCCCCCTAAAACGACCCCGAAACGGGCTGGCTATTACTAGAAGGTATTGGACGTATTAAAACAAAAAAGCCGCCGTCCCACTGGGGGACGACGGCTTTCTTGATGCCCATTTAGCTGCCTGGGCGATAACTTGGCGGAAAGGGTGAGATTCGAACTCACGGTACACCAAAGATGTACACTGGATTTCGAGTCCAGCGCATTCGACCACTCTGCCACCTTTCCTTCGGTCTTGCTTCGCCAACCACGACTACAGCGAAGGCAAGATTATAGCAGGCTGACGAAAAAACGGAAGTGCCTCATGCAAAATTATGTTGCTTCCGCGCCTGCGCCGCCCAGCGCGATTTGACGCGCGATTTGCTACCCTATATTTGCTAGCCTATTTAACGCGCTGCTTTTCCAGCTTGCGCGCCAGCGTGCGGCGGTGCATGCCGAGCCGGCGCGCCGTTTCCGAGATGTTGAAATCGGTCTCGGCCAGCACGGCGTGGATGCGCTCCCATTCCAGCGTCTTGATCGACGTCGCGCGGCCCGTCATCTCCACTTCCGCGCCGCCGGCCACGTGGCCGAAGGCCGCTTCGATGTCGTCCGTGTTCGACGGCTTGGCCAGGTATTGGCAGGCGCCCAGCTTGATCGCTTCGACCGCCGTGTTGATGCTGGCGAAGCCGGTCAGCACCACGATCAGCATCGCCGCGTCGTGCTGGTGCAGCATCTGCACGCAGGCCAGGCCCGAGCTGCCGCCCTTGAGCTTGAGGTCGACCACCGCGTAGCCCGGCGTGTGCACTTGCAGCAACGCGGCCGCCTCGTCCTGGTTGCCGGCGATGTGGACCCGGTAGCCGCGCCGCTCGAACGAGCGGCCCAGCGTGCGCGCGAACGCTTCGTCGTCCTCGATGATGAGCAGGACCGGTTCAGCGTCCATGTCCGCCCTCCTGCGCCAGCCGGATCGCGGCCAGCGGCAGCGCCAGCTCGACGGCCGCGCCGCCGCCGGCGCGGTTGCTGGCGTGCACGCGGCCGCCCAGCGTGCGCGCCACGTTGACCACCAGGAACAGGCCGAGGCCGCCGCCGGTGCGGCCCTTGCTCGACTGGTAGGGCTTGCCGAATTGCGCCAGCATGGCCGGCGCGAAGCCGGGGCCGTTGTCGGTCACGCGCAGCGTCAGCGTGTCGTCGTCGCGGCGCGCCTCGAAGCCCACCCACTGCGGCGACGCTTCCAGCGCATTGTCGAGCACATTGCAAATCATTTGTTTCAGTGTGGAGTCCGACACGACCGGGAGATCCTGTTCGATATGGTTGAGGTAAGACAGCGCCGGCACCGGCCGGCTGCCGCGCCATTCCTCGGCCAGCTCGTCGAGGAAGGTGTTGAGGGTGGTCTTGACCGACGATTCGCCGCGCGCCTCGCCGGCCGACAGCAGGATGCCGGTGACGATGGATTTGCAGCGCTTGAGCTGCGTCTGCATCTCGCCGATTTCCTCCAGCAGCTCGGGATTGCGGCTGAATTCGGGCATGCGTTTCCAGTCGCCGAGGATCACCGACAGGGTCGCCAGCGGCGTGCCCAGTTCATGGGCGGCGCCCGAGGCGAGCAGGCCCATGCGCACGATGTGCTCCTCCTCGGCGGCGCGCTGGCGCAGGTCGGCCAACTGGGCGTCGCCGGCGCGCACGTTGCGGGTGATGCGGGCGATGAAAAACACCAGCAGCGCGGCGTCGATGGCGAAGCACAGCAACATGCCCTGCACGTACAGGCTGGTCACGCCGCGCGCGTGGTCGAGCGGCAGTTCCAGCGGCGGCGAGAACAGGCCCAGGCCCAGCAGGCTCAAACTGGTGACGGCGACGATGGCCCAGGTCCACCACCGTTCCAGCAGCACGGCGCTCAAGATCACTTGCAGCAAAAACAGGAACACGAAGGGATTGCTGGCGCCGCCGCTCAGGTGCAGCTGCGCCGTCAGCGTCGCCACGTCGACCAGCAGCGCCAGGAACAGCGAGCGGTTGGTGACGATGCTGCTTTCATGCCAGCGCAGCTGGCTGGCGATGTTGAAGCCGATCAGGCAGGCCAGCACGCCGGCCATCGACAGGATGTCGAGCCGCACGCCGAACGCCTGCGTCACCAGGGCGATGGTGGTGATCTGGCCGATGACGGCGATCCAGCGCAGCTGGATCAGCTGCCGCATATTCTGGTGGCCGGCCGGCGGCTCGACCTTGGCGGCCGGCTCGCCGCCGTGCCGTGTTGCCGGTGCTGCTGCTTGCATGATTCCTTGCATCGACACTTTCTACCTTAGTCCTGCCCGGGGCGGCGCCGCCCATCGCGCGCCACCCACCATACGGCGCCGGCCATCATCGCCGCCAGCGCGTACCAGGTGACAGCATAAACCAAATGGCTGTTGGGGAAGGAAACCACGGTCAGCCCGGCCACCGGCCGCCCGTCGCCCGCCGGCGGCGGCGTTTCGCCGTCGGCGTCGACATCGACAAAATACGGCGCCACGGCCGGCAGGCCGCGCGCGCGGGCGATCGCCGGCAGGTCGCGGCTATACCAGAAATTGCGCGCCGGGTCGTTCTGCCGCAGCAGATGGCCGGCCCGCTCGCTGATGCGCAACAGGCCGCTGACCGTGACGGCCGGGCCGCCCGCCTGTCGGCAGGCGTCGGCGGCGGCCGGCGCCGGCGCCGGCTGCGGCTTCCAGC
>NZ_JANXMI010000170.1 GCF_025354735.1 Rugamonas sp. | reverse complement strand
GGTCAGGATGTCGTGGTAGGCCTGGTAAGAGATCACTTCCTCGGCGCGCTTGCGGTCCGTGATGTCGCGCGCCACGCCGTAGGTGCCGAAGAATTCGTGTTTTTTGACTTCGTGGTCCGGCACGTGCATGCCGATCGCGTTGAGCGAGATCGTCATCAAGGTGTTGTTGAAGGTGCGCTCGACGGAGCTGCCGGTGTTGCACTTGAGGCGCAGCTCGACGTTGCGCGACGCCCGCTCGTCGACGCGGCGCTCGTTGAACACATAGCGGGCCCGCTCCTGGTCCTCGTCGTGCACCAGGATGGAATAATGTTTGCCGATCAGGTCTTCGCGCGAGAAGCCGAGCAGCTGCTGCACGCGGTCGTTGACGAAGGTGAATTTGCCTTCGTGGTTCAGGGTGTAGATGATGTCGGGCGAGCTGTCGACCAGGTAGCGGTACATCTTCTCCGAGTTTTCCAGCTTGTCGGCGATGCGCTCGTTGTCGATCGCCAGCTGGCGTTTTTGCAGCGCGTTTTCGACGGTCTTGAGCAGCTCCTCGCGGCTGTAGGGCTTGCGCAGGTAATCGTAGGCGCCGCGTTTGAGGGCGCCGATGGCCGCTTCGATGCCGACGTCGCCGCTCATGACGATGACGTCGCCGTCTATGCCCTTGGCGTTGATGAAGTCCATGATCTCGTGGCCGCTCATGTCGGGCAGGCGCAGGTCGAGCAGGATCAGGTCGAAGCGCATGCGCGAGAGCTGGGCCAGCGCCTCGCTGCCGCAGGTGGCGGTGACGAGGTGGTAGTCGCGGTCGCGCAGCAGCTCGTACAGCGACGACAGCAAGCGCGGTTCATCGTCCACCAGCAAAATGCGGGGACAATTTTCGGTCCTCAGCGGCAGTGCCGGATGGGGCGCGGGCAGGGAGTCCGGGGAATCCAGGGACGTATCGATAGCGGCAAGAACGTTGGCTGGGTTCAGGTTCATCATGGCCTTAAACTGAATCCATCGCCCGCGTCGGCACGCTGGCGAGTTGACTGGCGCTGCCACGGGCGGGCAGCAGAATTTCGAAAGTGGTGCCCGTTTTGCCGGAGCGGCAGGTAATCAAGCCTTGCATCTTTTTCACCAGACTGTGGACGATGGACAGTCCCAGGCCGTGATGCGCGCCGTCCTTGGTGCTGCGCACGGCCGAGAACAGATTGGCCAGCACCTCGGCCGACAGGCCCGGCCCGGTGTCGCTGACGACCAGCTCCAGGTAGAGGCGGCGTTCGCGGTTGACGTGGCCGCGGTTGCTGATTTCGATCTTGCCGCCGCCGGGCAGCGCCTCGACCGCGTTCTTAATCAGGTTCACCAGGATTTGCTTGAGCAGGTCGGCGTCGCCGTCGATTTCGGCCGGCTCCTCCTGCATGCGCACCACGATCTGCACCGAGGCCGGCACGAAGTCGGTGGCGCGGAACAGGCGCAGCACGTCGTCGACCACGCGCGCGACGTCGGTGACGCGGCTCGATTCGGTCGGCTGCAAATCGGCCAGGCCGTTGATCAGCTGGCCGACGCGGTCGATCTCCTCGTTCAGGATCGACATCTCGCCGACCACCGGCTCGCGCTTGGCCAGCTTGCCGTCGAGGACGGACAGATAATTCTTGATGATGGACAGCGGGTTGTTCACCTCGTGCACCACGCGGCGCGACGCCTCGCGGTATTCCTCGGCCACGTGGGCCAGCTGGCGCTTGGCGTGACCGCGCTCGCTCATGGCCGTCTCCAGCGCCTGCGCGGCCTGGGTGCCGAACGACTGCAAAAAGCGCTCGCGCTTCTGGTAGCCGGACATCTGCCAGCTCGCCGCGCCGCCGATCAGCACCCCGAGGCAGCGCTGGTTGGCCACCAGCGGCAGGCACACCAGGCTGTCGGTGCCGAGGATGCGGAACAGCTGTTCTTCGGCGATGCTGAGCGCTTGCGCGTCGCGGCTCACATAGGCCAGCTTGCGTTCGAGCGCCGCCTCGGCGACCACGCCGCCGCGCGCCAGCGGGATGGAGAATTCGGCCAGGCGCTGTTGCTGGTCGCCGGCGGCGCTGCCCATCAGCGCGTGGCCGGTGGGATTTTCCAGCAGCACGACGGTGGTGTCGAAATCGAACAGGATGCGCGCCGAACGCGTCATCGATTCGAGCAGATTGCCCTCGCCCTGCTGGCGCGCGAAGGTCTGGCCCATCTCCGACACCAGCACCATGTTGCGCACTTCTTCGGACAGGCGCTGCTGCACCGGATCGGCCGGGGGCGGCGCGTAGGCCGACGGCGCGACGATGTCGTCGGCGCCGGCCAGGTCGATGCCGAGGTATTCGGCCGACTTTTGCACCTGGCGCGCGGCGTTCTTGACGATCAGTTCCAGCTCGTCGGCATCGAGGCCGCACAAACGGCCGCTGTCCTCGATCGCCACCGCCTGGTCCTGGTGGCTGCACAACAGGTGCGCCAGCCGCACGAAGCGGATCAGCGGGTGCGCCGATTCGAGCCGCGCGATCGGCTCGTGGTGATACAGCACGCTGTCGGCCAGGAAGGAATCGAGGTGCCAGCGTTCGATCAGCCAGGCGCCCGCTTCCGAGTGCGTAATTTGCAGCGTGCGCTGTTCGACGGCGCACAGGTCCTCGTCGTCGCGCGCCATGAAGTTGACGGCGTATTCCTTCGGCGCCGTGGCCAGCAGCGCGAGGCGGCCGACGTTGTGCAGCAGGCCGGCCAGATAGGCTTCCTCGACGTGCGGGTACTCCATTTTCTTGGCGATGTCGCGCGCGATGACGGCCGTCGTCAGCGAGGTTTTCCAGAAGCCGCGCAAGTCGGTGCTGCCGGAATGGGGGAAGCTGTTAAAGGTCTGGAACACCGATTCGCTGATGACCAGCGTCTTGATCATGTCGGTGCCCAGCGACACCAGCGACTGCTCCAGGCCCACGGTGCGGCCGTTGCGGTGGTAGGCCGAGCTGTTGGCGACGGTCAGGATCTTGCTGGTCATGCCAGCGTCCTTGGCGATCAGGGCCGCCAGTTCCGGCATGCCGGCGTCGTCGGCCTGCAAGTGCTCGATCAACTTGATGAGTATCTGCGGCATGGCCGGCAGACGGGCAATCAACAGGCGATTGCGGATATCGTGGTCTGATTGATGCATCGTTATCAAGCTTTGCCGCCAAGGGAACTGCGTCGAAAAGGGAGGCGGCGCCCATCGGATGGCGCCGCCACGGTTTTTATTAACTACGTTTAAGTGACCTGTATCGGACACAGTTGCCTGCGTTGGCGCCGTCAACCCGAGTTTCGGAAAAAGTCATATTAGCATAACCATACACGATAACTTCTCGGCAAGTAAAATTTCCTGTTAAACTTTTTATAACTTGCCTGTGATCAACGATTACGGGGATGGTTGGCGTAGAAGCATGCTCCGGTAAAAGCGCGACGTCAACCATAAAAGGAGAGCAGAGGCACTAAAGGCCATCTGACCGACCGCTAGCCACAACATCGAGTGTGATAGGAAGGGCGCGATGACGCCGGCCACCAGCGCGCCGAGCAGCGTGACGGCGAAGGACTGGCAGGAGGCGACGGTGCCGCGGATGTGGGGGAACAGGTCGAGCGACAGCAGCGTGGCGCCGGGCGCCACCACCGACATGCCGAAGGTGTAAAAGAACATCGGCAGCACCGACCAGGGCAGCGCGGGCGCGTGCAGCAGGTGGAAGGCCACGTTGACGGCCGAGGCCGAGAGCAGGAACACGAAGCCGATGCCGATCTGGCGCGCGAACGTCATGCGCCCGGCGATGCGGTTGGCCGCCAGCGCGCCGAGGAAGATGCCGCTGACCGAGGGGATGAACAGCCACGCGAACTGGTCCGGCCCCAGGTGCAGCTGCTGCGGCAGCGCCACCGGCGCGGCGGCGATGAAGATGAACAGGCCGGCGAAGTTGAGCGCGACGACGCCGGACTTCATGTGGAACAGCGGCGAGCGGAAGACGGCGCCGTAGTTCTTGGCCAGGTAGCGCGGATTGAAGGGCTGGCGCTTGTGCGGCGGCAGCGTCTCCGGCAGGCGCTTGTAGCACAGCACGAACAGGATGATGGTGTAGACGAACAGGAAGTGGAAGATGGCGCGCCAGTCCATCAGCTTGACGATCCAGCCGCCCAGGATGGGGGCGACGGCCGGCGCGATCGAGAAGATCATCGTCACCAGCGACAGCAGGCGCGCGGCCGGCGCGTCCGAATATAAATCGCGGATGATGGCGCGGCCCACCACCACGCCGGCGCCGGCCGACACGCCTTGCAGGATGCGGAACATCCACAGGTAGTGCACCGTGTGCGAGGCGGCGCAGCCCAGCGTGCCGATGGCGAAGGTCACCAGCGACACCAGGATCACGTTGCGGCGGCCGAAAGCGTCCGACAGCGCGCCGTGCCACAGCACCATGCCGGCGAAGGCCAGCATGTAAAAGCTCAGGCTTTGCTGCACCTCGATCTGGCTGGCGGCCAGCGACGACTCGATGGCGGGGAAGGCCGGCAGATAGGCGTCGATGGAAAAGGGGCCCAGCATCGCCAGCGACGCCAGCACCACCGCCAGCGCGCCGGCGCTGAGCACCTTCATGTGGCTCGGTTCGGGCCGGGGAATATCGGCGACGGGATCGGGCGGCAGGTCGGACGGTGGGGTGGGGAACATGGCGGATATTGGATAGCTGCTGAAACGGCGGCGAGAAACTCCGGCGGCCAGGGGCTCTGGGGTCTGCCCCCGATTTCCGCCCCGGGCCGCGCACCGGCCTTGCTGTTTACCTGACGGCTTAAACGTTTTTGGGCTTGGCTTCTTCGCGGCGGTTGTAACCGGCCACCATATCGAAGCGGAACAAACGGCATTCCAGCGCACCGTTGAAGAACGGCGTCTTGCGCGCCTCCTTCAGGCGCAGCAAACGCGGCAAGCCCAGGTCGGCCGTGAACAGGAACACGGTCCATCCCGCGAAGCGCTGCTTGAGCGTGGTGCCCAGCGCCGAATAGAACGACGTCGCCATTTCATCTTCCGGCAGCGTGCTGTCGCCGCGCACGCCGATACGCTCGCCGTACGGCGGATTGGTCAGCATGATGCCGGGGAAATCGGTGGGCGCCTGCACTTGCTGCGCCTCGATCTGCTTGAGCGGCACGTCGAACACGATGCCGGCGCAGCGCAGGTTATGGCGCGTCATGGCCACCATGTCGCCCGAGATGTCGCTGCCGAACAGCGTCGGCGTTTCCGGCAGCGGAAGCGGCGTGATCGCGTTCTTCATCGCGGCCCACGGCGCCGGGTCGAAATCGTTGAAGCGCTCGAACGCGAAATCGCGCCGCGCGCCCGGCGGTATGCCCTGGATCATCTGGGCCGCTTCGGCCAGGATGGTGCCGGAACCGCACATGGGATCGAACAGCGGGATGCCCGGCTTCCAGCCGGCCACGCGCAGCAGGCCGGCGGCCAGGTTTTCGCGCAGCGGCGCGTCGCCGGTTTCTTCGCGCCAGCCGCGCTTGAACAGCGCCTCGCCCGAGGTGTCCAGATAAATGGTGAACTGGCGCGCGTCGAGGAAGCCGACGATGCGCATGTCCGGGGTCTTGGTGTCGACCGAGGGCCGCTTGTCGAACTGGTCGCGGAAGCGGTCGCAGATCGCGTCCTTGATTTTCAGCGTCGTGAATTCGAGGCTGCGCAGCGGCGATTTCACGGCGGTGACGTCGACCCGTATCGTGTGGTCCGGCGTGAACCAGTCTTCCCACGGCTGCGCCAGCGTCAAATCGTAGATGTCGTTTTCATTCTGGTAGCCGGTGACGGCCATGCGCATCAGCACCCGCGAGGCGATGCGCGAATGCAGGTTGATGCGGTAGGCGTCGAGCAGGTCGCCGGAGGCGTGGACGCCGCCGGGCACCTGGTTGTGCACCTTCAGGGTGGTGCTGTTCTGGGCGATCTCGCCCAGTTCCTCGGCCAACGCCGCTTCCATGCCGCGCGGGCATGGGCAAAAATAAGAAGCCATAGGTGTACCTTTTATCCGTTAAAAAACTAAAAACCCAAAAATCAACTGCTTGAAACCGGCTGCATCCCTGCTTACTTCGCCATGGCCCGTTCGAGGAAATCGAGACGGTCCTGGCCCCAGTAGCTTTCGCCTTCATACACATACCACGGCGAGCCGAAGATGCTGGCGGCGGTGGCGTCCTCCGTGTTGCGGTCGTACTCGGCCTGCACGCTGGCCGTCTCCGCCGACTTGGACAGCATGCGGCCATCGAGGCCGCAGCCGTTCGCGATCTGCACCAGTGTTTCTTCGTCGCCGATGTTTTTCTCTTCGGCCCACAGTCCGCGCATGATGGCGTGCGACAGCTCCAGCGCCACGTCGACGCCCAGCGCCAGCCGGGTGGCGAGGATCAGCTTGGCCGCCAGCTCCGGCGACACCGGGAAAAACTTCGGCTGCACATTCATCGGCGCGTTCAAAAACGCCGACCAGCGCGCCAGCTCCGTCAGGCGGTAGGCCTGGCGCTGCGGCGCGCGCTTGGCCAGCGGCAGGCCGCCGGAGACGCCGAACACCTTGTTCAAATCGAAGGGCCGCACTTCGATCTGCACGCCGTGCTGGCGCGCGATGGCGATGAAGCGCTCATGTCCCAGGTAACTCCATGGCGATTGCGGCGCGAAAAAATACTGGCAAACTTTAGTCATGATGTCCCCGATCAAAAAGGTTTGACGACCACCAGCACCACGATGGCCAGCAGCAGCAGCACCGGCACCTCGTTAAACCAGCGGAACCACCGGTGGCTGCGCCGGTTCGCGCCGGCCTCGAACTTTTTCAAGATGGAGCCGCAGGCGTGGTGATAGCCGATCACCAGCACCACGAACGCCAGCTTGGCGTGCATCCAGTGCGGCATCTTGAAACCGTCCGGCCCCGCGTACTGCAAGTATACAAGAATGATACCGAACACCAGCGCCGGCAGCGCCAGCATGGTCGTGAAGCGATACAGCTTGCGCGCCATCAGCAGCAGGCGCTCGGTGGCGACGGTCTCGCTTTCCTGCGCCAGGTTGACGAAAATGCGCGGCAAATAAAACAGCCCGGCGAACCACGAAATGATGAAGACGATGTGCAGCGCTTTAATCCAGAGCATGGCATTCCCGGTCAGGTGAACAACAAAGGACGGCGTGCCGCGGCCGTCCGTATAAAAAATCACTACGAAAATCGCTGCGCAAATCAGCCACGCACTTCGCCGTGGCCGAACACCACGTACTTCATCGACGTCAAGCCTTCCAGTCCGACCGGGCCGCGCGCGTGCAGCTTGTCGTTGGAGATGCCGATTTCGGCGCCGAGGCCATATTCGAAACCGTCGGCGAAGCGCGTCGAGGCGTTGACCATCACCGACGCCGAATCGACTTCGCGCAAAAAGCGCATGGCGTCGCTGTAGTTTTCGGTGACGATGGCGTCGGTGTGCTTGGACGACCAGGTGCTGATGTGATCCATCGCCTCGTCGATGTCGGCCACCACCTTGATCGACAGGATGGCGGCCAGGTATTCGGTGCCCCAGTCCTCCTCGGTGGCGGCGACCAGGTGCGGGTAGCCGGCCAGGATGGCGTGCGATTCGGGATCGGCGCGCAGCTCGACCTGGCTGGCAGCGTACAGCTTGGCCAGCGCCGGCAGCACTCGCGGCGCGATGGCGCGCGCCACCAGCAGGGTCTCCATCGTGTTGCAAGGGCTGTAGCGCTGGCACTTGGCGTTGTGGGCGATGGCGACGGCTTTTTCGATGTCGGCCTGGGCGTCGATGTAGACGTGGCAGATGCCGTCCAGGTGTTTAATCATCGGCACCGTGGCTTCCTCCATCAGGCGCGCGATCAGGCCCTTGCCGCCGCGCGGGACGATCACGTCGACGTATTGCGGCATCGTGATGAGGGCGCCGACGGCGGCGCGGTCGGTGGTGTCGACCACCTGCACCGCGTCGGCCGGCAGGCCCGCCGCCAGCAGGCCTTCCTTGACGATGGCGGCCAGCGCGCGGTTGCAGTGTATCGCCTCGGAGCCGCCGCGCAGGATGGTGGCGTTGCCGCTCTTGATGCACAGGCCCGCCGCGTCGACCGTCACGTTGGGCCGCGCTTCGTAGATGATGCCGATCACGCCCAGCGGCACGCGCATCTGGCCGACCTGGATGCCGGACGGGCGGAATTTGAGGCCACTGATTTCGCCGACGGGATCGGGCAGCGCGACGATCTGGCGCAGGCCTTCGACCATGGTGGCGATGGCCGCATCGGACAGGGTCAGGCGGTCGACCAGCGCCGGCGCCAGGCCGGCGGCGAGGGCCGCGTCGAGATCGCGCTGGTTGGCGGCGCGCAGCAGCGCGGCGTCGCGCACGATGGCGTCGGCGATCAGCAGCAATGCGCGGTTGCGGGTGGCGCTGTCGGCGCGGGCCATCGCGCGCGATGCGGCGCGGGCCCGCTGCCCCAGCTGTTCCATATACTGCTTGATGTCCATCGTGGTCCCGTTTTTATGCCGATGCGTGTGCGCCGCGATTATCCGCGCGCGACCTTCAGCGCCAGTTGCAGCATCGCGTCCCAGGCGTCGCCGGCGTAGCCCTTGGCGCGCAGGCCCTTGATTATTTTGTCGACCTGCGCCGCTTCCTTCAACGCCGCTTCCAGCGTCGGCAGCGCGATGCGCCGCAGCGCCGGGTCCATCATGCGCTCGCGCGGCCCCCAGATGCGGTGCTCCTTGAGCAGCGCGCCGAGCGGCCGGCCCTGCGCCATCCCGGCCTTTAATTTTAACAGCGTGCGGATTTCCTCGGACACGGCCCACAGCACCAGCGGCAGCGCCTCGCCCTCGCCCTTCAAGCCTTCGAGCATGCGCACCAGCCGCGCCGGGTCGCCGGCCAGCATCGCCTCGCTCAACTTGAAGACGTCGTAGCGCGCCACGTTGAGCACCGCGTCGTGCACCTGTTCATAGCTCAGCTTGCCCGGCTCGTGCAGCAGGCCGAGTTTTTGCAGCTCCTGGTGCGCCGCCAGCAGATTGCCTTCGACGCGGTCGGCGATGAAGTCGATGCTGGCGCGGTCGGCGCTCTGGCCCTGCGCCGCGAGGCGCTGGCCGATCCAGTTCGGCAGCTGGGCGCGTTCGACCTGCGCGATGTCGATGTAGACGGCGGCCTGCTGCAAGCTCGCCACCCAGGCCGCCTTCTGCGTCTGCCAGTCCAGCTTGGGCAGCGTGATGAGGGTCAGATTGTCGGGACTGAGATCCTTCACGTACGCTTGCAGCGCGGCGCCGCCATCCTTGCCCGGCTTGCCGGTCGGGATGCGCAGCTCGATCAGTTTTTTGTCGCCGAACAGCGACAGCGACTGGTTGGCCGCCAGCAGCTCGCCCCATTTGAAGCTGCGCTCCACCGTCAGCACGTCGCGCTCGGAATAGCCTTGCGCGCGCGCGGCGCGGCGGATCTTGTCGGCCGCCTCGAGCGCCAGCAGATGCTCGTCGCTGGTGATGACGTACAGCTGCGCCAGAGGTTTGCTGACATGGCCGTCGAGCGCTTCAAGCCGCAATTGCATGGAACGTCCTTACTGCTTGAGCGCCGGCGCCGACGGCGGCACCACCACCGGATGGTCCGGCGCCAGCGACATCGCGACCTTGGGCTTGATGGCCGCCAGGCGCCGCATCATCTGCTGCACCAGATCGGTCTGCATGTCCTTATACAGCACGGCTTCTTCGCGCTCCTTGGCCAGCAGCTGGGTTTCGTCGAAGTCGATCGGACGGTTCAGGTTCAGCGCCGTCGGTGCCAGCAACTCGTTGCCCTGCTGGTCGACGACCTTGAACAGGATCTGGTAAATCAGCAGGTACTGGCGCACGCGCCCGTTGCCGTTCAGGGACAGAATGGTCTTGGTGCGGGTCTTATCGGGATCGGTCAGGACGATGATCGAGGCGTCGGCCAGCTTGGGATCGTCGACCACTTCGGTGGCGCCGTTGGCGCGGATATTGCGCTTCAGGTCCACCGCCAGCGGCGACGCTTTCGGCAGGCCGACGTAGATGGTCGGGAAGGGCAGCGTGTAGCTGCCGCCGTCGCCGCGCAGGTGGAAGCCGCAGGCCGACAGCGTCAACGCCAACGTCAAGGCCAAGGCCGGCATGGCGCCCGCCAACCGGCCGCGCCGGAACAAAACCGAAAGAGTCATTATCTGCCTTTAGACGACGATGTTAATCAATTTGCCCGGCACGACGATGATCTTCTTCGGCGCCCCTTCGAGGAACTTCTGTACCGCTTCATTGGCCAGTGCGGCCGCTTCGATGCTGGCCTTGTCGGCGTCCTTGGCGACGGTGATGCTGCCGCGCAGTTTGCCGTTCACTTGTATCATCATCTCGATTTCCGACTGTTCCAGCGCGGCCGGATCGACTTGCGGCCAGGCGGCGTTGAGCAGGTCGCCGTGCGCCGCGGCGTAGCCCAGTTCCTCCCACAGCACGTGGGTGATGTGCGGGGCGACGGGATTCAACAAGCGCAGGAAGATCGAATAGCCTTCGGCGATCAGCGCGTTGGAGGCGGCGCTGTCGTCGAGCTTCGCCGATTCGAGCGTGTTGAGCATCTTCATGCAGGCCGAGACGACGGTGTTGTACTGGATGCGCTTCAAGTCGTAATCGGCTTGCTGCAAAATTTTATGCAGTTCGCGGCGCAGGTTTTTCTGCGCGTCGGTGGTCGGCGCGCTGCTCAATGCCGAGCCGGCGCCGGCGATGCGCGCGGCCTGCGCGTAACCGAACGCCCACACGCGGCGCAGGAAGCGGTTGGCGCCTTCGACGCCGCTGCCCGACCATTCCAGCGTCTGTTCCGGCGGCGACGCGAACATCGTGAACAGGCGCGCGGTGTCGGCGCCATATTGTTCGATCTGCGCCTGCGGGTCGATGCCGTTGTTCTTCGACTTCGACATTTTTTCCGTGCCGCCGATGTGCACCGGCTGCTGGTCCGACTTCAGCACGGCGTTTTGCGGACGGCCCTTGTCGTCGGTGGTCAGGTCGATGTCGGCCGGGTTGAACCAGGTCTTGCGGCCGGCGGCGTCTTCGCGGTAGTAGGTCTCGTTGAGCACCATGCCCTGGGTGAGCAGGTTGACGAAGGGCTCGTCGAACTTGACGAGGCCGAAGTCGCGCATGATCTTGGTCCAGAAGCGCGCGTACAGCAGGTGCATGACGGCGTGCTCGATGCCGCCGATGTACTGGTCCATCGGCATCCAGTAATCGTTGCGCTCGTCGACCATGGCCTCGGTCGCGCCGGGCGAGGTATAGCGCATGTAGTACCACGACGAATCGACGAAGGTGTCCATGGTGTCGGTCTCGCGGCGCGCCGGCTTGCCGCACTGCGGGCAGTCGCACTTGAGGAAGGCCTCGTCCTTGTTGAGCGGGTTGCCGCTGCCATCCGGTACCAGATGCTCGGGAAGCACGACCGGCAGGTCCTTTTCCGGCACCGGCACGGTGCCGCAATCGG
>NZ_JANXMI010000168.1 GCF_025354735.1 Rugamonas sp. | reverse complement strand
CGATGGTCAGCACGATCCAGTAGCTGTGCGCCGCATACGGCAGCCACGAGGCCACCGCCAGGCCGACCGAGATCGCCATCGCCACCCGCAGCGAGAAGCGGAAGATCGGCGAGTCCAGCCGCAGGTGCGACAGGATCATCTGCAGCTCGTACTTCTGCTGCGACAGGAAGGGGCCCATGTCGGCGTCGACCCAGAACGGCGTGGTGTCGTAGGCCTTCTGGCTGGCCTGGTGCAGCTCACCGATCATCTTGATGATGGCGCGCACCTTGTTGCGCTGCGCGCGCAGCACGGCCAGCGCTTCCTGCGCCGGTTTGCCTTCGCCCACGCGTTGCTGCAAGGCCGCCAGCTCCGCCTCGATGGCGGCCAGTTCCGGCTCGTAGCTGATCTCCGGGTAGGACGCCTTCTTGCGGGTGACGTCGTAGGCCACCGATTCGATATCGCGCGCCGCCTTGTAGGCCAGGTCGTGCAGCGATTTGAGCACCGGCGAATCGGCCAGGTGCACGCGCAGCTGGGCGTAGTCGGTGTGGGTCGACAGGATCAGTTCATACAGGTCCAGCATGCAGACGTGGACCTGGACCACGATGGCGTCTTTTTCATTCAGGTAGCTGCGCAGGATCAGGTCGCGCGACGCCTGCTGGCGGTCGGCCAGCAGGCTTTGATGGCGTACCAGCTTGTTGAATTGTTCGGTGAGGTTGTAGCGCGTGTCGTAGAAATCGGCCTTGATGTCGATGTAGGCGGCCAGCTCGAACAGGGCCTCGGCCAGGATCTGCTGCTTCATCCGGTGCCGCAGCAGGAAGGATACCGCCATCGCGTAACCGAGGTAGAGCAGGCCGCCCAGCAGGAACAGGCCGGTGTGGACCAGGGCCTGGCGCGGCGTCAGCTCGGACTCCATCGACAGCGTCATGATGAACAGCGTGGCCAGTTGCAGCGGCATGGCCTTCTTGCCGTAGACGGTCATCATGCTGGCCGCGAAGCTGACCAGCACCAGCATCGTCATCAGCAGCCAGCGCACCGGCGCGCAGATGCTGATTAACAGCGTGACGGCGCTGCACAGCAGCACCGACGCCAGCATCTCGTTGAATTTGTGGCGCAGGGGGCTGGGCAAATCCATCAGCGCCGTGCACAGCGCGCCGATACAGATGGTCATGGCCACCGTCAGGCCGGTGAACTGGAGCGCGATGGCGGTGATGCCGACCAGGCCGGCGCCGAAGCGCAGCCCGAGGTGGAAGTAGTGGCTGTAAAAGAACGTGCGCAGATTGAGTGCGTAATGCATGGCTGGGACCTTGTGGGCAGCGGAGTGCGTTAATGCGGGGGCGGTGTAAATCAGGTGATGGCCGTGCCGGTAAGCCGGGTCCATGGCCGCGCGCCGCGGGATCGCCGCCGCGCGTGGCTTGCTGCTTTTACGTATTCAACGGAGCCATATGGAATAAGGCTCGCTGGTATTTTACATCAACGACAACACCGGATAGCGGCGCCATTCCGGTTCGTGGTGACGCTTGCCGTTCTCGAAGATGAAGTCCAGCACCTGGACCTGGTCCGACAGCAGCGCCGGATGCGCGGCCTTCCACTGCTCGAACGCCGCCCTCAATTCCGGCTCGGCCTCCAGCATTTCCAGCGCCAGGTCTTCGAACACGTAATCCGAATAGGCCTCCTTCTTTTCCAGCACGCTGTTGAAGAAGCCCCAGCGGAAGAAGCTGTCGTGGCCCTGCGGCTCCAGCGTCTCGACGGCGTAGCGCGCGTTGGGCTGGTCCAGCTTCACCACATAGTCGCCCGCTTGCAGCACGAAGCTGCCGCTGCGCGTTTCCAGCGCCACCGCGTCGTGATACAGATGGCCTTCGTAAGCGCCGGCGCGCGAGTCGACGGCGGCGATGTGATAGAACTGCGCGTCGACGGTGGTCGGCGTTTCGACGCGCGTCATTTCAACGCCGTTCCATTGCAGGCGCTCGATCGCTTCGCGCCACGCCTGCGGCACCACGTAGGCTTTCGGCGCGCGCACCACGGCGTCGGCGACGAAGCGGTTGTAGTAGGCGATGTCGCGCTCCCACGGTTCGTTGCGGTCGTAGGACAGGCGCATATAGTTACCGAGCGCGCTGGCGCTGCGTTTGGCCGCGTAGCCTTTGAAGCGGAAGGTCGACGGATTTGCTTCGTCCATCTTCCAGCTGACCGGCCACTGGCGGGCGGCCGCGTAGTCGGCCTTGGCCTGGGCCCGC
The DNA here is from genome assembly GCF_025354735.1 of Rugamonas sp. GTDB lineage: Bacteria > Pseudomonadota > Gammaproteobacteria > Burkholderiales > Burkholderiaceae_D > Rugamonas. The sequence continues at coordinate 3,309 of NZ_JANXMI010000168.1, read as the reverse complement.
AGCTGTTTGATGTCGGCACCGTGGCTGACGGTGAAGGCCAGCGTCACGTCGAGCAGCGCGCGCATCGATTGATAGCGGTCGGCGTAGGGTTTGAGCATATGCGTTTCCGGCATGAAGCCGATCACGTGGTGCAGCGCCGCGAAGCCGGTCGAGAAGCGCGGCACTTCGAGGAATTCGGCGATGCCGTCGTCGGGACTGTCCTGAACCGGATTGACGTAGGGGCAGGTCGGCCAGCCCTTCGCTTCCATCTGCGCGTAGATATGCGGCAGCATGGTCTGGCGCAGGAAGGGACCGAGGCCGCTGCCCAGTTTATCGGCCTGGGTGTGGATCAGCGTCATCGTGTAGGGATAGTCGGCGCCGTTGGAGGTGTGGGTGTCGACCATCACGTCCGGGTCCCAGCCGGTCAGCAGCTGGTTGAACAGCTTGGCGTTGAGGGTGTCGCACTTGATGAAGTCGCGGTTCAGGTCGAGGTGGCGGCTGTTGCCGCGGAAGCCGAACTGCTCGGGGCCGTCCTGGTTCACGCGCGAGGTGTTGGCGCGATTGAGGCTGCCGTCGACGTTGTAGACGGGGACGAACAGCAACACCGTTTCGCCCAGCGCGGCCAGGCGTTGCGGCTCGGTGCACAGGTCGCGCACCATGGCCATGCAGGCGTCGATGCCTTCCGGTTCGCCCGGATGGATGCCGTTGTTGTTGAAGAAGACGGTGCGGCCTTCGCGCTTGATCTGCTCGCGGTCGAACACGCCGTCGGCGCTGACCACGCCGGCGTGGATGGCGACGCCGCCGTCGGAGACGCCGATCTGCTCAAAGCGCAGCACCTGTGGGTAGCGCTTGGCCAGCGTCTCGTAGTAGGCGATGCATTCGGTCCACAGGGTAGTCTGGTTTTGATTGCCTTTTTCGTAAGGCGTGAGCAGGTCTGCGTGCATGGCGGTCGGGATCTCCGTGAGGGTGAGGAAAGCGCGCGCGGCCGGCGCGCCGCCGAGGCGGAATTGTAGCATTGGCGAAAAAAAGCCCCTGCCGATTCCGGCGGGCGGATCGGCAGGGGCGGGCAGCGGACGCTGAATTCGGTGCGGCTTATTCGGTCTTGAACGCTTCGACCTGGATCGCCAGTTTGACTTCCGGCGAGAACGCCGGCAGGCCGAAGTTCAGGCCGAAATCGCTGCGCTTGAATTCGGCGGTGGCGTCGGCGCCGCACACTTCACGCTTCAGGCGCGGGTGCATGATGCATTTGAACTTGTCGACCTTCAGCTTGACCGGCTTGGTCACGCCCAGCATCGTCAGCTCGCCGTCGACTTCGACCAGCTGCTCGCCGTTGAACTTGAACGACTTGCTCTTGTAGGTCATGGTCGGGAATTTCTCGACGTTGAACATGTCGGCCGTCTTGGCGTGCGTGTTCAGCTTGTCCATGCCGAAGTCGATGGAGCTGGCGTCGATGGTCAGGTCCAGGCTGCCCGTCTTGGCGGCGCGGTCCAGCGTCACCGTGCCGCTGGTCTTGTCGAACTTGCCGCGCCAGACCGACAGGCCCATGTGGTCGGCCTCGAAGCTCGGGTAGGTGTGCGACGGGTCGATGTTGTAGGTGTCGGCGGCGATGGCTGCGCCGGTCGAGGCGGCCAATACAAGGGCGATCAAGAACTGGGATTTCATGGAGTCTCCTGGCGGTTTGCGGTCTGAACTACGTTTATTGAGCGACGACGTGGAATTTGAGGGTGACGTCATCGGCCACCATGCTGGTGTCTTTCCACTCGCCTTCGCCGATATTGTAAGCGAGACGCTTGATCGGCAGGACACCGTCGAAGATTTGCTTGCCGCCCTCGGTCTTGACGGTCAGCGGGAAGCTCACGTCGGCGCTCTTGCCCTTGACGGTGAGCTTGCCGGTGACGGTGAGCTTGCCGGCGCCGGCGCTCTTGATGGCGCTCGAGACGAAGGTCGCTTTCGGGAATTGCGCCGAGTTGAACCATTCTTTCTTGGCCACTTCCTTGTTCATGTCCGGCTCGCCCAGGTCGAGGCTGGCGGTGTCGACTTCCACGCTCGCCTTCGACGCGTCCGGCGCGGCGGCGTTGTAGTCGATGGTGATGGCATAGGTCTTGAACTTCGATTCGACCGGCACGTTCATTTGCTTGAACACGGCGGCCACGGTGGTCTTGGCCGGGTCGGTTTTGAGCAGCGTGGCGGCGCTGGCGGCCAGCGTCAGGCCGAGCAAGGATACAAAAATGGCTTTTTTGGCTTGGATCATTTGGTGCTCCTGGTTGGAAAATGGGGAGAAAGTGGGGCGGAAGTGGTGTGGCCCGGCGTGCGGCGGCTTAGGGCAGCATGCGTTTGAGGACGTCGTCGCGGTCGATGAAGTGGTGTTTGAGCGCGGCGCCGGCGTGGGCGACGACGAGGGCGGCCATGCCCATGGTCAGCCAGTAGTGCACTTCCTTGAGCACCGGCTTGAGTTCCGGATTCGGGTCTATCAGCGACGGCAGTTGGACCAGGCCGAGGTAGACCACCGGCACCCCGGCCGCGCAGGTGTACAGGTAGCCCGAGATCGGCACCGCGAAGATCAGGAAGTAGAGCAGCAGGTGGACGCCGTCGGCGGCCCGGTTTTGCCAGGCTGGCATGTGGGACGGGTGCGGCGGCGGACGGTTGGCTTTGCGCCACAGCACGCGCAGGCAGGCCAGCGCGAGCACGGTGACGCCCAGCCATTTATGCCAGGAATAATATTTGAGCTTGGTCGGGGTCAGGCCGTGGATGCCGGTCATCGTCAGCCCGAGGAAGAAGGCGGAAATTATCAGCAGCGCTGTCAGCCAGTGCAGCAGCATTGCGGTTTTTGTGTAGCGGTGCATCAGCGATCTCCAAATAAATAGTACGTGTTAGGACTAATATTACCAAAGAAAACTGATGCGTGCTGGCCGGCGATTTTTTGCGGCGCGGGCGCCAACGCAAACCGGGGCCGGAGCCTGATATTGTTGGCGCCGACCGAAGCCTGCGCCAACAATATCAGGGTCCGACCCCGGCGTCACCTGCGCAGCGGGGCTGCGGGTGGCTTAGATGGTTAGATGGCTTTGGCCAGCTCGGCGGCGATGCCGATGTAGTTGGCCGGCGTCATCGCCAGCAGCAGGTCTTTGGCGTCTTGCGGGATCGCCAGGCCGGTGATGAACTCGCGCAGCGCCTCCTTGGAGATGCCTTTGCCACGCGTCAGTTCCTTCAGCTGCTCGTACGGATTTTCGATGCCGTAGCGGCGCATCACGGTTTGCACCGGCTCGGCCAGCACTTCCCAGTTGCCGTCGAGGTCGGCGGCCAGGCGGGCGTGGTTCACTTCCAGCTTGTTCA